>NZ_JBHIRE010000001.1:323100-327889 GCF_042196885.1 Bartonella sp. AA86SXKL
GGTTAATTTTATCGAAAAGTTGCGTGAACATAGTGAAGTTCATGGCATTCCTCTTTAACGAATTTTCAACTTTTTATATGATTTTTAAGCATTTTTCGTTGAATTTTTTAAGGATAAAATGAAACTTCGTAGACCTTTTCGATCTATGAGAGAGAATTGAGTATTACGCATTAACTTTTTCTTTTTACGAGCATACAGGAAAATAATATACAAAATGTTATTATAAAAGCTTTACCTAATAAATCTTATGGTAGGCATTTTCGTGTTTTTACTATTCAAAATTTTTATGTTATGCTTATCTTTCTGTTGTTTGATAAGTGTATGTTCAGCGTTGCGTAAATGTGTAACCATTTGTAGTTTTGCTGTTTCATTTTGTAGCATAGCAAGCATTCCAATTATATGTGCTTGTAACTCGGCAATACTTTTTAGATCTTTTGTTGTCGTGATTTCGTTTAATAGTTCTTCAATTTGCTGAAAACGATTGTTTGCTTCTTGAAAAGTTTTTAAACTTACGGCTTTATCAGTGATGGCTGCATATTGGATGCGCTTGTTGATAAAACTGCTAGATTCATGGATAGTGACAGGAATTTCTTCTTCTTTTAAAATATTTTCAAATGATGTAGATAGAGCAGAAGTTTTATTTCTATTGTAGAGATTCTCTGGATTTTTGAGAAAAAAGCTACTGTGATCTGTTTGTACATTTTTAAGTTTTTTAGTATCGAATTTTTGGCTTCCCGTTATAGATTCGTGTATCTTTTTTACTTCCTCAAGGTGTTTTTTTAGCATATCGAGAAGTTGGGCATCAGGTGGCGCTTTCTTTTGCTGTGGAGTTTTTTTAGACTTTGATGTATTTGAAGATGAACTTCCAAAAAAATTGGGCCACTTCGTTGGAACGGATGCCGATAAATCCGCCGCCCCAGCGCCCCAAACCCAAGCCATCGCTGGGTTTGAAATCCCTAAAGTTATTACAACTACTATTGAAATGACCTTTTTTTTCATGTTTCCCTCCTGTCATTTTTTGCGTGCTGTAAGAAAATTGGTAACCATATTGCCGGATCATCACCAACTTCTGCGATAATGCTTTCAGCTAACTCTGCGTTATCAGGCGTTCCTGATAACACTAAGAGCTCGTCACTAAAGTCGTGTTCGATGGTTTTTCCATCGCGTGTCAGATGGAATTTACCAAGATTCAGTTCTGCAAGCGCAGATTGATCACCCTGCTTAATGAGGAATTGGCGACTAAATTCACCAAGTCCTTTAACGAGTTCAAATTCGGCATCTGTTAGTTTAAAGCCTTTTGTATAATCTTCATAATTTGCTTTGGGATTGGCTAGAAAAATGTAAGTTGCACACTGTTGAATGAGTGTTTTGGCAATATTACTTTCCAAGGCATCGCTAGGTTCTTGTGTTGCATAAACAAAAATACCATTTTGTTTACGGATAGTCTTTTGTTTATTTTTCGCTAAATCTTCAAAGTACGGATCTTGCAAAGGCTTCCAAAACTCGTCAAAGATATACATAAATCGCTGTCCGCTAATCATGCCTTCTGTGCGGTAAAGCAAATACATCATCACTGGAGTGCGAGTTTCAAAATTATCTAAAAATTCCGTGATATCAAAGCCGTAAATTTGATGTGTTGAGAGATCAAGAGCATCATGGGGATTATCAAACAACCACCCATAATCACCACCTTCACACCATTTTAGTAAGCGAGCATGAACAGATGGATGAGCATTATAATCACTTAAACGTGGATTTGGTAAAAATTGTACTAGAAAGGACAAACGACGGAGTGATCGGTCAATGTTAGCACTCATAACAGACATAACTGCTTTGTTAATTTCTTCGTCGTCGTGGTGCGTGACTTCACCACCAGCTTCTGCCAATTTTTTAACAAATTGTTTCAAAAAAATAAGATTTTCTTGTGTGGGTGGGAGTTGGAAAGGATTGAAACCACTTTTTCTGCCTGGCTTGAATGTTAAATATTTTCCACCCATCGCCCGAATGGCAATTTCCATACCACGATCTTTATCAAAAACAACAGTTGTCGGCTTAAATTTTTGTGCTTGTGCTAACAAAAAGCCGAGTAAAACGGTTTTACCCGAACCAGATTGTCCGATAAGCGCGGTATTACCAAGTAAACGTTTATCTGTCGAGTCCTCTTCAAGTTTGGAGGCATGAAAATTGAAATAAAGCGGCGTTTTACTGGTTGTTTTAAGAATTGTGACGGCTGGTCCCCATGGGTTGCCAGTGGGTTTTCCTGACATAAAGTTATGAAAAGATGAAAATGATAAAAAGTTCAATGATGTAATCGGAGCAGGACGCGGTCTCCATTTCCAATTGCCAGGAAGTTGTGCCCAATAGCCAGCCTCTATTGCTAAGTCTACAGGTTTGGGCAGTACCGCAACGTCTAGTAATGCTGCACTTGCTTTGGCCATATGGTCGCGAACTTGTTGAATTGTATCACCATAGATCGTTAATGTGCAGTGATGTTCTCCCATGACAAAATGCCCACTGATAAGCTGGTTTAGTGCTTCGTCAATTTGTTCAATTTGGCTCGTTGCCACATCTCGTGCATCAATCAGATTACGCTGATGCCGTTGTAAATAATCTTTAGCAGCATGTCGGGAGAGCACCGAAAAGCTCTGCGTCAATACGAACTCGAAGTCACTTTCCAACAAAACATTCAATTGTCCTGGTTTGGTTGTTGCATCATATTCTTTAATTTCCAGCATTCCAAATCGACGCATTCCACTGGTTGTTCGCAGTTCACCAAGAGCGCCCCATTTTGAGAAAAAAGGTCGATTGACAGACATATAGTCAGCAAAACGGTCATGGCAAATTGGCATAGGGCGATATTCACCATTGACAAGCATTCCAAGGAATTCAAGTGCAGAAGAATAAACATGCCCATTTTTTTCATAAGCACCAAGAAGTTCTGCACCGTAACGGTTTAAAGATTGGCCTAAAGTACGATTGATGTCATTGAGTTCTTTGATACATGTGTCTTGTCGCATCTTTTTTTGATCAAGCGTTTCACGTTCATGTTTAGAAAAGAACGACATAATTTTATCCGCTATCGGTTGAAAAATGACAGTCAGATATAAATCATTGACCATCAAATTATAACCAGTAAAGCTTTGTCGATATTTTTCATCAAGTTGATAGCAAAACATTTGATCAAATGTTGAATCAGGATATTCATAAACACGGCGGCGCACAATATGCGTCCAAAATGATAAATTGGCTGATGCAAGACCCCGTAGAGTATTGTTAAGCTCTTTTATCCATTGAAAAATATCTTCTTCTGAAGCGCTTTGATGCGAACGCCCATCAATTTTCCAAATTGATAAATATTCCGCATTTTTAGTAGAAATAATTGTATCTGTAATATGATGTGAATAAGGCAGAAACAGGCTTACAGGTGTCTCTGATGCAAGGCGTTTGCTGCTTTCAACAGCTGTCATGTTTATCTCCTTTTACTATAATCAGAGGGACTATAACTTGATGCGCCCCAAAAACCTTTGTTGCGATTGCGAAATTTAGTATCGATCCATAACCACCAGATACGAAACGCCTTATCATCGTTTTTAGTAATTTGCACCATAATGAACCATAATGGAGGTGCTATAATCCACAAAAAGATACTTACTGTCATAGCAGTAGCAGCGACCCCCATAACCATAACGATAAATGGCATCATGGGGACCCCCCATATAGTTGGAACACGTGTTGCTCCTTTGAATAGGGGGAATTCTTTTTGTTCTTGTGATTTCATGGGGTGCTCTTGTCAGTGGAGGTGAAATAATATGTGGCTAATATAAAAGGCTGCACCAGCAATAATGACACTGAATGCCCATCGTATAAATGTAGCTCTTGCAATGATGCGAAATATATAAATAAGCAAAAGAAATAAAAGAATAATAATGGCGACGATAGGAATAAGTATACTTAATCCATATTGCATCCCTACGAAGGCATCCAAGCTCTCAGTTTCCGTCTGAGCATATGCAGACTGCGTTATTAATAACATCATTGAAGTGATAATAATAACATTAATCTTGTTGCACGTCTTCGCTTGAAACGTATTTGATTGTTTCATATCCTTTATCCCCTTTTAATTAAAGTTGCTATAAACAATATTCCTTTTTTCAGTATGGCTACATTATTACTGGTACACACCTATAATCGATGGATATTAAAAACATTACGTATTATACTGATTCATGAATTACCTTTCAATAATATTGCAGTAACTTTGGTTGTAGAGGGTACGATAATAATACTGATTGTCTATCGTATAAACGTATCGTGTTATATTATTTGTAATTGATGCCATTATCACGCTGTTTTAAATAGCAGAGTAACAAGTTGGGCTGAAGAACCTGCAATGACAACACCAATTGCCCAGCGTACAAACGTATCCTTTCCGATGTAGCGTCCCGCATAACCAATTGCTAAACATAAAAGTATAACGGCAGCAGCGATAGGGATAATTACTTTTAAGTCTGTCTGTAAACCTGTTAGAGCGTTCTCTGCGTTTTTTAAAACGCTTGCGGCGGCGTAAGCAGAACTATCCATGAACAATGCAGTCATAGCAGCAGAAATTGCGATGATTTTGTTGTTACTTTTCGATTGAACACTAATTAACTTTTGCATATTTCACTCTTATTAAAATCTAGATAATATTTTTATATAAATAAACATATTGTTTTTATGAGTCATAATTAACGCCACTATGGCTTAAATAGCAGAGTAACAAGTTGGGTTGCAGAACCTGCGACGACAA
>NZ_JBHIRE010000002.1:0-218421 GCF_042196885.1 Bartonella sp. AA86SXKL
TCTTCCCATGATCAACGTGACCAATCGTACCAATATTAACATGCGGTTTTGTTCGTTCAAACTTGCTCTTCGCCATTGCTATTAATCTCTTGTTTTATTCCCTAATTTTTATTAGCACCTAGGGACAGTTCTGCAAAACCTAAGTCTGACCAGACTGTAAACAGCCCAATCACCACAACTCTTAGACGGAAAATCCCACCAAATCTATAAATGGAATATCCTCCATCATACCTATTTGCCCAATCATCAACAACCATTTGGAGCGGGTAGCGGGAATCGAACCCGCATATTCAGCTTGGAAGGCTGCTGCTCTACCATTGAGCTATACCCGCATGACCCACGTACTAACTCTCCTTCGATGAATGGTGGAGGGGGTTGGATTCGAACCAACGTAGCATACGCAACGGATTTACAGTCCGCCCCCTTTAACCACTCGGGCACCCCTCCATTACACCGATAAAGTCGCGCAATGAGACATCACGACAACCATCTTGAATACCCATTCAATTCAATCTGATTGCGAAGTGGTTATGACGATTACTATTGTATCTGTCAACAGAATAAATACAATTCTGTACAAATTTCCTGCTCATAATTTTAAATTATAGATTTTTTCTCTCTATTTTTCTTATTAACACGTTATAAAGAAGCTATGAAAGAAAAAACATCACAAAATTCTCATTATGCTCGTTTGCGTCGCCGATATCGCGATACAAAAGGCTCTCCTTCTCGATCTTTTACACACCCAAAGAAGAAAGCTGCTTCTTTACAGCAAGAGATCATCCATCTTTATGGCATTCATTCTGTTCAGGCTGCTTTAGAAAACCCAAAAAGAATTTTAAAATGTCTTTACGTTACACAAAATGCCTTAAAACGATTAAATATATCCGAATCAGATTATCCTTGCTCTGTTACATTATGCACCCCCAAATATCTTGATTCGCTTGTTGGAAATGAGGCTGTTCATCAAGGTATTGTTTTGGAAACTCTCCCCCTCAAACCATGCAAACTGTCGGAACTAACCAATACTGATCTGGTCATTGTCATGGATCAAATTACCGATCCACATAATGTTGGTGCTATTATGCGCTCTGCAGTTGCATTGAAAGCTAAAGCACTTATTACAACTTGCCGTCACTCTCCCCACGAAAGCGGTGTTCTTGCGAAAGCGGCATCTGGAGCTCTGGAAATGATTCATTATATTACCGTACGAAACCTTGCTGAAGCTCTTCAAGAACTTCATCAAAAAGGTTTTACAAGCTTTGGTCTCGATTCAGAAGGTGACCAACCTCTAGAAACAGCATTAACAGGGAATAAAATTGCTCTTGTTTTAGGAGCAGAAGGTAAAGGTTTACGTAAAAAAACACGCGAAACCGTTTGCGCTTTAACACGCCTTGACATGCCTGGAAATATTAAATCATTAAATGTTTCAAATGCAGCAACAATAGCTCTTTATGTGGCACATCAATATCTTAGATTCTAGTTTTTAATTTTTTGTGAAACATCAAAAAAACCAACCAACAAAAAACCCGCAAAAAACCCGCCAATATGAGCTTCCCATGCTATTGAGATGCCATTTTCTTCAAACAAAATAGAAGAAATACCTATGATCAAATCAGTCGTCAGCCATACACTCATATAAACAAGAACCCCCTTAGAACACAGAGCTTTTTTGACAGATAATAAAGATCCCAAAAGTTTTTCGTTCTGCACATTGACAGCTAGATTACCACTAGGAAAACCGTAACGTGCAATAGCCCCCATCATTCCAGATACGGCACCTGACGCCCCAATAAGTGATATGGTACTTTCTTGATGAAATGTAAAATAAGTCAAAACAGAAATAACTGCCGTTAACACCCAAAAAATTAAAAAACGTAAAACACCAAAATGCCTTGCTAAAGGAGAGCCGAAAACCAAAAGCCAAACCATATTAAGAGCAACATGTTTAAAACTACTATGCATAAATGAATAACTCACCATGGTATAACAAAATGCTACAGGATCCCTCTTAAACAATGCTGGTATAAATGAAAAAAACTCAAGGCTTTCAACATAAACCTGATGAGAAAAAAAATACTGAGAAATGCAATAAAGACAAAAACAAAATGCTATCAAAACAACTATAATAAATGGAACATTCAATAAGGGTTCTTTAGGTTGTTTCGGCAATCGGGAAACATCATTATGTTGGTGACTAGAAACTTTCATTGTATGAAATCTCGTATTTTTTAGAAAATGGGTTATTCTTTATACAAAATAAATATACCATTCCCAGTGATGCAGAATCTTCTCAACGCCTCTTCGAAGCCCTTTTTTAAATTTTCAATAGCTCTACATGAAAACACGTGTATTTTATACAAAAGATTTTAAAAAGCATGGATATCAAGAATATGATTTACAAACTTAGTGGTATCCTGCTTACTTAAATGTGAAGTTACCATGCAATATACAAGAACTTACGAATAGACAAACTCACTTATGAGGTGGTGTATAATAAAAATATATAAACATTATTTTCTTACTAGAAATATATTGATTATTGCATTTTTTAACCAAGCTATACTTCGATTGATAAACTTTAAAGAATCTTAAATCTCAATTTTTCCATTAATATGTCCTGCATTACTTCTACGCTTTGAACGAAAAACGACATCTCTATGAGAAAAAATACCAATACAGCGTTCTCTAGATATACTAATTGGTGTTTCATGATGAATTACTTACTTGATAGTCTGTTTCCTTCATACATGCAAAAGCGTCAGTTCATCTCTTTAACAAATATAAACAAGCCTTTCATTTCAACCTTTAACAGATATAATTCAAGAACTGTCTCTTATGAAACACTGAAAAAATATGTTGATTCTAATGATGCATCTTTGAATTTAAACAGTTCATGACAGAATTTTTTATTCCTTTCTTAGACAGTCTTATTGATACATCCGCCACTTGTAACGTGCAAGAGAATAGTCCGGATTAATTCAATATAAAAAATTTAAATGAGGCAATCATAGGAATTTGAACCTTCCTATTAAGTTGCAAAATGATAAAGGACCATTATAAACCAATGAATTATAAATAGATAACACACTAATTATTGAAGAGGACGATCTTGAGAATTCTGTTTGCAATCCTTTAACCACACATCATAAATAGGATGCTCAACAGCGTTCAAACCAGGACTATCTGCAAACATCCATCCTGTAAAAATACGCCGTATTTTTTTATCTAATGTTACTTCATTGACTTCAATAAAACCAGTTGTACGCGTGGGTTCATCTTTAGAGCTCGTATAACACGCACGTGGTGTTACCTGTAATGCGCCGTACTGATAAATTTTACCAAGAGTAACTTCAAAACGTGTGGTCCGTCCCGTGATTTTGTCAAGACCTGCAAAAACAGCAATTCCATTGCTAATACGCTCAGCCCGCACCCCATTATTTAAGGATAAAAACACTAAAATTCCCATAAAAAAAATATATATAAAATGCCTCACCCCTAACAATAAAAAAAATCTCATCATATCAAAATCAATCGCACCTTAAAAAATAATTCTTTTCATAACATAGAGTCAAATAAGACAAAAATACACACGCACATTAAAACATGTTATTTTTTAGGTGACCACGCATCATAATCTTCATGCACACAAGAACGCTCTCCATTGGAGGTGATAGCCCCCTTTGGTCGATAGCTCTCACTTGTTCCTGTCATATTTGCAACATGAGGCTTTTCCCATTCATAAGGATGATAATCCTCTTGTGTTGGTGGACACTCACAGCGATGATGAATCCAGCCGTGCCAACCTGGTGGAATAGTAGAGGCCTCAGAATAGTCTTTATAGATAACCCAACGGTGCGGATAACCATCCTTATGAAGTCCTCCTTCATAATATATATTTCCAAATTGATCTTCCCCTATCCGCTTACCTTTGCGCCATGTGAAAAAACGCGTACCAATGGTATTGCCATTCCACCATGTGAAGATTTGCTTAAAAAAACGAGCCATCTGCTATTCCATTCATTTAGTGCGTTCATGAAATTAATCGTTGGAATAAAATTATTAACGATTGAAATTAGCGAAAAAGTTACTAGTAAATTCAACTACAATTCCAATTGATAGGTTAACGTGCTATCCTTTAATTTCAAGAAGATATCATATGTATGGCTTCTTCTCCACCCCATAAAATTTAATCTATGCCAAGTTTCATCTTAACCAATTCATTAACAGCTTGGGGATTTGCCTTACCACCTGTTGCTTTCATTACCTGTCCAACAAACCAACCAGCTAAAGCAGGTTTGTGCTTTGCTTGCGCAACTTTATCAGAATTATTGGCAACGATCTCATCAACAGCTCTTTCAATAGCCTTTGTATCCGTTACCTGCTTCATATTTCGTTCTTCTACAATTTGGCGTGCATCTCCCCCCTCATTCCAAATAATCTCAAAAAGATCTTTGGCAATTTTTCCAGAAATAACTCCTTCTTTTATAAGATCAATAATGCTTCCCAATTGATTTGGCGATACTGGTGACTCTTCAATCTCACGATTATCTTTATTTAAAGCCCCTAAAAGGTCGTTAATCACCCAATTGGCAACTATTTTTCCATCACGCCCACGCGCTACTTCTTCAAAATAATCAGCAATAGCCTTTTCTGTCACAAGAATGGAAGCATCATACACTGTCAATCCCATTTCCTTAACAAAACGTGCTTTTATAGCGTCAGGCAACTCTGGTAAGTCTGCTGCCAAATCATCCACAAATGCTTGATCAAATTCTAACGGTAAAAGATCAGGATCAGGAAAATAACGATAGTCATGCGCTTCTTCCTTTGAGCGCATAGAGCGCGTTTCACCTTTAGCGGCATCAAAAAGCCGAGTCTCTTGATCTATGACGCCTCCATCTTCTAAAATTGCAATCTGACGACGCGCTTCATATTCAATTGCTTGACCAATAAAGCGAATAGAATTAACGTTTTTAATTTCACAGCGCGTTCCAAAATCTTCACCAGGACGACGAACAGATACATTGACATCTGCACGCATAGAACCTTCATCCATATTGCCATCGCAAGTGCCCAAATAACGAACAATCGTACGCAATTTTGTCATATAGGCTTTGGCTTCATCTGATGAGCGCATATCAGGCTTGGAAACAATTTCCATAAGAGCAACACCAGAACGATTCAGATCTACAAAAGACATTGTTGGATGTTGATCGTGCATCGATTTTCCAGCATCCTGTTCAAGATGCAACCTCTCAATTCCCACTTCAATATCCTCAAATTGTCCATTCGAATCTGGACCAACAGATATAATAATCTTTCCCTCTCCTACAATGGGATAGCGAAATTGAGAAATCTGATACCCCTGCGGTAAATCTGGATAAAAATAGTTTTTGCGATCAAAAACAGATTTTAAATTAATATGCGCCTTTAATCCTAACCCCATTCGAACCGCTTGACGAACACATTCTTGATTAAGAACAGGCAACATACCTGGCATGGCTGCATCAATAAGTGATACATGATTGTTCGGCTCTGCACCAAATTTGGTTGATGCTCCTGAAAAAAGTTTCGAATTTGATATGATTTGCGCATGAACTTCCATGCCAATGATGACTTCCCAATCACCTGTAACTCCAGAAATAAAACGCTTAGAATCAGGAGTACGCGTATCAATGATGCTCATTGCCAATCCACTACCAATATTTTAAAATTCACTCATGGCTTATCTAAAACCATTCTCTCAGTGCAATCCTAGGATATAAATCTTACAACACAAGCCCGATTTTATCGGGCTTGTGTTGTTTGCATAAATATTAAGCTTTTTTAGGAGCCTTTTTCTTAGCTGGTTTTTTCTCTGTAGACGTTTCTTTCACTGCAGACTTTTTCTTTGCCGGCTTTTCTTCAGGGACATCTGATTCGTCATATTCTTTCATCAACTCTTCAACCGTCACTTCTTTATCTGTGACTTTTATCTGTGCTAATAAATGATCAATGACCTTTTCTTCAAAAATCGGAGCACGTAGATTTTCAACAGCTTCCGGAGTCTTACGGAAAAAATCCATAATCTCTTTCTCTTGTCCAGGATACTGGCGAACCTGATCAAAAACGGCTGCTTTTAGCTCATCTTCACTAACTTTAACACCAACCTTCATTCCAATTTCAGAAAGCACCAAACCAAGACGAACACGACGCTGCGCAAGGACACGATATTCCTCCCGTGCCTTTTCTTCTGTAATACCTTCATCTTCAAAACTGCGCCCAGCCTTTTTCAAATCATCATTAACCTGAGCCCATATATTGTTAAACTCAACCTCTAAAAGTTCTTCAGGAATCTCAAAATTATAATCAGCATCTAAAGCATCAAGAATTTGACGCTTAACTTTTTGACGTGTCACTGAACCATATTGGCTTTCAATCTGCCCACGAACGACCTCACGTAAGCGATCTAGAGACTCTAAACCAACTTTTTGCGCTGCTTCATCATCAATTTTTAATTCATCTGGTTTAAAGACAGCTTTGACAGTAATGTCAAACTCTGCTTCCCGTCCCGCCAAATGTGCCGCACTGTAATTATCAGGAAATTTAACAAAAATCGTTTTTACATCCCCAGCTTTCACACCAACCAATTGCTCTTCAAAACCAGGAATAAATTGTTTTGACCCAAGAATCAGTTGTGCATCACTATCTGCCCCGCCTTCAAATGGAATGCCTTCAAGCTTACCTTGATAATCTATAGTAATACGATCACCTTCTTCAGAATTCCCCTCTTTTAGGGAATAATTACGCGTAGAAGAAAGGACGCGATTGACTTGATCATCAATATCCTGTTCAGGAATAGTTGCAATTTCACGGATAACCTTAATATGTTCAAAATCTTTAATGTCAATTTTTGGTAAAACTTCATACTTTAAACTAAAAGTAAAATCAGCTTTGCCATCTAGAATTTTTTCATCTTCATCTATATCAATTTTTGGCTGCATCGCTGCACGTTCATTGCGGTCTGCTAAAATAGAACGGGGTGCATCACTGAGTATCTCATTGAGAATCTCAGCCATAAAGGATTTACCATACATTTTTCGCAAATGCCCACTAGGCACTTTACCGGGACGAAAACCATTAAGCTTGATTTTTCCCTTGGTATCATCCAATCGTTCATTCAACTTTTCTTCTAAATCTTTCGCTGGAACCACGATCTTAATTTCGCGCTTCAGTCCTTCATTAAGCGTCTCGGTAACCTGCATTAAACACCTTCATTTTTCTAAGGAGAGGGATCAACCCACTCTAATAATCATTACATTCTAACACTTCGAGTGTTACATTTACCATGAAGCGGAATTTCAGACACGTAGAAATCCGTAGCACTTAAGGGATTGCTTTGGTGCGGATGGAGGGACTCGAACCCCCACGGTCTCCCGCCAGAACCTAAATCTGGTGCGTCTACCAATTTCGCCACATCCGCTCAAACTTACAAGCTAATAACCTTATACAAGCGGCGTTTCTATACCATTAATTACAGAAAAAAAGCAAACAAATATATAAAAAAAACAAAATCTATGCTTTTCATACATAACTGCTTACGCTAAAAGTCAATTATGTTAAAGACATTTGATATCCCAATTCATATCATCGGTGGCGGTCTTGCGGGGTGTGAAGCAAGCTGGCAAATCGCTCAGTCAGGAATTTCTGTTGTTTTGCATGAAATGCGACCCGAAAAAAAATCAGATGCCCATAAAACCGATAAATTGGCAGAACTGGTTTGTTCAAATTCGTTTCGTTGCGATGATTCATTAACCAATGCCGTAGGGCTTTTACATGCTGAAATGCGATTAGCAAAATCGTTAATTATGAAAGCTGCTGATGCCAACAAAGTTCCCGCAGGTAGTGCTCTTGCTGTTGACCGTGATGGATTTTCAAAAACCGTTACGACAGCACTTGAAAATCACCCTCTTATAACAATCAAACGTGAAGAAGTTCAAGAAATTCCTAAAGCTTGGAAACATGTTGTCATTGCAACAGGACCCCTTACATCGCCTGCACTTGCTCAAAAATTACAAGCAA
The DNA here is from genome assembly GCF_042196885.1 of Bartonella sp. AA86SXKL. NCBI lineage: Bacteria > Pseudomonadati > Pseudomonadota > Alphaproteobacteria > Hyphomicrobiales > Bartonellaceae > Bartonella > Bartonella sp. AA86SXKL. The sequence continues at coordinate 8,065 of NZ_JBHIRE010000002.1, forward strand.
TAACCGGTATAAAAGCTCTTTCTTTTTTTGATGCAATTGCGCCTATTATCCATACCGACAGTATTGATATCAACATTTGTTGGTATCAGTCTCGCTATGATAAAATTGGTCCTGAGGGAACAGGAAAAGATTATCTTAATTGTCCCCTCAACAAAGAACAATATGAAACATTCGTTGAAGAGTTAAAAAATGCTGAAAAAACAGAGTTTCGTGACTTTGAAAAAACGCCCTATTTTGATGGATGCCTCCCCATTGAAATTATGGCTGAGCGCGGACTTGAAACGTTAAGACATGGTCCTATGAAACCTATGGGCTTAACTAATGCCCATAACCCTACAGTTAAACCCTATGCTGTCGTTCAATTACGCCAAGATAATAAACTTGGAACGCTTTATAATATGGTCGGCTTTCAAACAAAACTGAAATATGGTGAACAAATTCGTATTTTTAGAATGATTCCAGGTCTTGAAAAAGCAGAGTTTGCGCGTCTTGGTGGTCTTCACCGCAATACCTACCTCAACTCGCCAATTATTCTTGATCAAACCCTTCGTTTAAAACAAAAAAAACAACTACGCTTTGCAGGGCAAATTACCGGATGTGAAGGTTATGTAGAATCAGCGGCAATAGGGCTTCTTGCTGGACGTTTTGCTGCTGCCGAATATCATCATATTTCCCCTTGCCTACCCCCACAAACTACAGCATTCGGAGCCCTTTTGAATCATATTACAGGGGGACACATCATAGATGAAAAAGCAGAAACACAATCTTTTCAGCCAATGAATATCAATTTCGGACTCTTTCCGCCTATTGCTTCTATTAAACATTCAGGAAAACGCTTACCAAGTAAAGAAAAAAAATTAGTAAAAAAACAAGCCATAACAGCGAGAGCTCTCAATGATTGTACTCAGTGGTTAGCAAATAAAGAATCAAAGAGCTCCTGTTTATAAAAAACACACGATTCGCCTCTCTCCTACTGAATAGATCTTTATAACTCTCGTGAAAAAATCATTCTAAAGCCTTTTAAAGACTGTCTCCCCCAATCAATAAATACTACCCTACGTTTCATCATTTATTCAATTATGTAGATGCTGTAAAATAACTTTTGGCTATAAAAAAACTTTACCGCTATCAATAATTTAATATGATTTAATGACTAAAAACAAAATAATTATATAAACATATTATGAATAATCAAAATAAATAAATGGAGATACACAAGTAATACTGTACTATCTTTATTAATATTTTTTATATTACGTAATGTATATTATTTTATAAGAGTAATTTTTCTGTTTTTTAACTTCCTCCCTCAAAATTTGTGATGTTCTCTCATTTTAACTCTTGTATGATGAAGGAAAAATACTCGCTTGCATATCACAAGTGAAACAAAGATATGGAAAAAATATTTGTAGGATAGAGCTGGAGCTATCTCTCCCCTCTCAAATGCCAAGAAAAATCCCAATATTAAAAACCAAATCTGAATATCAAAAGATTTTTTTATTTCAGGATCTTATAATAAATCAATAAAATTATCCTCTTGGTGCGTCACAAGAAAGGTTGGCGTATAAGAGTAAAAGAATAAAACTATCCCTTATGCACTCGTCTCAGATATCTGGGGCTAGTCGCAACATTATAGGAACTGAGAAAATAGATAGCACGGTGGCACCAACATGCACTTTTATTAAGCGTAAATGGTGATATATAATAACTTTTATGGACTTTACAGAGTTTTCCGCTTCATATTATTTACGGATCTTGTTTTGAAATAAATACCGTAACACTTCAGCGTAATAAAAGTTAATATTACATTTTATAAGCCATACCCGCGCTCAATTAATACAGTACAATATTTCATTGAAAAGACTAAAAACAATATATTTCAGCAATACATGAAAATAAAAAATATCGCAAGGATCTCAAAGTTTTATGTGAAAAACAAGCATAACACATGTGTTAAAAAAACCCGCTTATAAATAAATCGGGTTTTTTTAATGTAGCTTAAATTATTTTTTATTAACTGCTTCTTTAAGGCTTTTTCCTGCAGAAAATTTGGGTACAGAACGTGCTGGAATATCGATTTCAGCACCAGTTGAAGGATTACGCCCCTTTGTTGCAGCACGATGAGAAACTTCAAAAGTGCCAAAACCTGGAAGACGAACATCTCCCCCTGAAGCCAAAGCTTCTGTTACAGAAGCCATAAAAGCATCAACAACAGCACCAGCTTGCGCTTTCGAAACACCTGCCTTTTCAGCAACGGAGCTAACGAATTCACTTTTATTCATAAAATATTTCCTTTCCCTATATTACCTGAACATGACTTAATCATGTTATTGGTCAGTTTATTGAAAAGTACAGCAAACAGAAGTCTTATTTTTATCCAAAACATTGTTTTTTTAGCAATAATCACAGTTATTCACGGAATTTTTCACTTTTTCCAACAAAAAACAGAATAATAACCTCAACAACATCTTCTACCACCTAAAAAATGCCGTTATAAATGAGATAAGTGAATCAGTGCGCAATCTGTATTCCTTCACTATCACTGCTCTCTGACCGGATTGGCACAGCCCCTGTAGAGGGTTCTTTCCATTCAATAGTGTCTGGAAAACGAACCAAAGCGTGTTTCAAAACTTCACTCACATGATTTACCGGAATAATTTCCATATTATTTTTGACATCATCAGGAATATCAACCAAATCTTTTGCATTTTCTTCAGGAATAAGTACTTTTTTTATCCCTCCTCGAAGAGCTGCTAAGAGTTTTTCTTTTAATCCACCAATGGGTAAAACGCGTCCACGTAAAGTAATTTCACCAGTCATTGCAATATCTTTATGCACAGCTACTCCTGTAAGGACCGAAACAATTGCTGTCACCATTGCAATCCCAGCCGATGGGCCATCTTTTGGTGTCGCACCCTCTGGAACATGAACATGGATATCGCGTTTTTCAAAAAGTGGAGGTTCAATACCAAAATCAACAGCACGAGAACGTACATAAGATGCTGCCGCTGAAATGGACTCTTTCATAATATCACGTAAATTTCCAGTTACAGTCATCTTCCCTTTGCCGGGCATCATAACTCCTTCAATAGTCAATAACTCTCCACCGACTTCTGTCCACGCAAGACCTGTTACAACACCAACTTGATTTTCTCCTTCAATCTGATTGTAATGATAACGTTTAACACCCAAGAAATCATGAATATTACTTTCTGTAACTTTTACAGATTTTTGATGTGTTTTGAGAATTTTTGTAACGGATTTGCGGGAAATTTTCATGAGTTCACGTTCAAGGTTACGAACGCCTGCCTCACGTGTATAAAACTGAATAATTGACCTTAGTGCGCCATCAGAAATACTGAGTTCTTTTTTAGATAAACAGTGATCTTTTAGTGCCTTTGGTAAAAGATGCTGTTTAACAATTTCCATTTTCTCACATTCAGTATAACCAGCGATACGAATAATTTCCATACGATCCATTAACGGACCTGGAATATTAAGCGTATTGGCAGTTGTGATAAACATGACATCAGAAAGATCATATTCAACTTCCAAATAGTGATCAATGAATGTACCATTTTGTTCAGGATCAAGAACTTCTAATAAAGCGGATGAAGGATCACCACGAAAATCTTGGCCCATTTTATCAATTTCATCAAGCAAGAAAAGCGGATTAGATTTTTTTGCTTTTTTCATAGACTGGATAATTTTCCCAGGCATCGAGCCAATATATGTTCGGCGATGTCCACGAATTTCTGCTTCATCTCGGACACCTCCCAATGAGATACGAACATACTCACGTCCCGTTGCCTTTGCAATAGAGCGCGCTAATGATGTTTTCCCTACACCTGGAGGACCTAACAAACAAATAATGGGACCTTTTATCTTTGACGCGCGACTTTGTACGGCCAAATATTCAATAATTCGCTCCTTAACTTTTTCAAGACCAAAATGTTCATTATTCATGACCTTTTCAGCAAAATCTAAATTGTTTTTAATCTTAGATTTTTTACCCCAAGGCATTGCTAATAACCAATCAAGATAGTTACGTACAACTGTCGCTTCTGCAGACATAGGAGACATATTCCGTAATTTTCTCAATTCTGCTCCAGCTTTTTCCTGTGCTTCCTTGGATAGTTTTGTATTCTTGATACGTTCTTCTAATTCAGAGAGTTCATCTCGGCTATCATCACCTGCTCCTAACTCTTTTTGAATAGCCTTCATCTGCTCATTGAGATAATATTCTCGTTGGTTTTTTTCCATTTGCCGTTTAACATGCGAACGAATACGTTTTTCAACCTGCAAAACAGAAATTTCTCCTTCCATGAAGGACAAAACACGTTCAAGACGGGCCCGCACAGGTAAGAGCTCTAATATTTCCTGTTTTTCTGCCAGTTTAATCATCAAATGAGAAGCAATCGTATCGGCAAGCTTAGAAGGATTATCAAGCTGGCCAATCGCATTCACAACTTCAGGAGAGATTTTTTTATTAAGCTTTACATAGTTTTCAAAATAAGTAATCACTGACCTTGAAAGAGCTTCAATCTCAACATCACTCTCTCTAGGTTCTTCTGTAACAGTTGCAAAAGCCTGATGATAACCTTCACTTAAAGCAAATTGACTAATTTTTGCACGTGCAGTTCCTTCAACCAAAACCTTTACAGTACCATCAGGAAGCTTTAAAAGTTGAAGAATATTAGCAAATGTACCAATATGATAAATATCCTCTGATTTTGGATCGTCATCAGAAGCATTTTTTTGTGTCACCAATAGTATTTGCTTATCAACCGCCATCGTTTCTTCAAGAGCACGAATTGATTTTTCGCGGCCCACAAAAAGTGGAACAATCATATGGGGGAAGACAACAATATCACGAAGAGGTAAAACAGCATAAACCCCATCTCTTACTTCATCTGTCTTTTCATCAATATATTGCATAACTCTCCTTTCTGGAGCCTATGAGCTATCTACAACAATTAGCCCACCTTTAGAAAATCTCAGCTCTTCACTGTACATGAAGTGGTAATTACTCATACATAAATCAAGCATTATAATGATATTATTAGAAACACCTATCAAATACCGTTCACTACCACCTTTTATATTGTGCATCGCACAATGTCATGCTGATACATTTTCTTTATCTTCTGCACGTTCTGAGTAAATATAAAGAGGACGCGCTTTACCATCAACGACATCACTCGAAATAACCACTTTTTGAACGCCTTCAAGAGCCGGTAGCTCAAACATCGTCTCAAGAAGGATCTTCTCCATAATAGAACGTAAACCACGAGCACCAGTTTTACGTTCAATTGCTTTCTTTGCAATAACACGTAAAGCATCTTCATGAAATGCTAACTCAACATTCTCCATTTCAAAAAGACGCTGATATTGCTTTACTAACGCATTTTTAGGTTGGGATAAAATTTGCATGAGGGCGTTAACATCTAAATCCTCTAAGGTAGCGACTATAGGAAGCCGCCCAATAAATTCTGGTATTAAACCAAATTTAATAAGATCTTCAGGCTCTAAATCACGAAAAATTTCACCGACACAACGCTCATCTGGAGCCTTAACAGTCGCAGAAAAACCAATAGAAGTTTTTTCACCACGCCCTGAAATAATCCGTTCTAAACCTGCAAAAGCTCCCCCACAAATGAATAAGATGTTTGTGGTGTCAACCTGAAGAAACTCTTGTTGCGGATGCTTACGTCCACCTTGAGGAGGAACAGAAGCAATCGTTCCTTCCATAATTTTTAATAATGCTTGCTGAACTCCTTCCCCCGAAACATCTCTTGTAATAGAAGGATTGTCTGCTTTACGAGAAATCTTATCAACCTCATCAATATAAACAATACCACGCTGCGCACGTTCAACATTATAATCTGCTGCTTGAAGAAGCTTCAAAATAATATTTTCAACATCTTCTCCCACATAACCCGCTTCAGTCAAAGTGGTCGCATCCGCCATCGTAAAAGGCACATCAATAATACGTGCTAATGTTTGTGCAAGATAAGTTTTACCACAACCCGTTGGACCAACAAGAAGAATATTTGATTTAGCCAACTCAATATCATTGCTTTTAGACTGATGCGCCAACCGTTTATAATGATTATGAACAGCAACAGAAAGAACACGCTTTGCATGCTGCTGACCAATAACATAGTCATCAAGAACTGTTATAATTTCCTGTGGCGTAGGAACACCATCACGCACCTTAACCCCAGAAGACTTATTTTCTTCCCGAATAATATCCATGCAAAGCTCTACACATTCATCACAGATAAATACAGTAGGCCCCGCAATGAGCTTACGCACCTCATGCTGACTCTTGCCGCAGAACGAGCAATAGAGAGTATTTTTTGATTCGTTCCCGCTATTGCTAATTTTGCTCATTTTTCTTTCCTTTCACCACAATATATGAACACTTTGCCTTTTCAAAGGAAGCCTTTCATCATGAAAACTAAAAGACATATAGAAAACCATGCATGTCTCAATACTTTTAGGTGTTTCTCTTATTTTGCGATATTTTTTATAAAACTCTTGATTTAAAGTAGCTGTTTTTTCTATAAAAATTCTTAATCTTTTTCTTCTTTTTCAGTTTCTGCACGGTATTGTATAACATCATCAACTAAGCCAAACGCTTTGGCTTCTTCTGCTGTCATAAAATGATCGCGATCGAGAGTTCTCTCTATAACCTCATAATCTTGACTCGTATGTTGAACATAAATTTCATTTAAACGCCGTTTCATCTTTATAATATCTTGCGCATGTCGCTCAATATCTGAAGCTTGACCTTGAAAACCACCAGATGGTTGATGCACCATAATACGTGCGTTTGGCAATGTAAAACGATGACCTTTTGCTCCAGCCGTTAATAATAAAGACCCCATAGATGCCGCTTGCCCCATGCAAAGCGTAGAAACAGGAGGGCGAATAAACTGCATAGTATCATAAATAGCCATACCAGATGTTACGACACCACCTGGAGAATTAATATAAAGACTAATTTCTTTTTTAGGATTTTCCGCTTCCAAAAAAAGCAATTGTGCACAAACAAGCATTGCCATACCATCTTCAACAGGTCCATTAATAAAAATAATCCGTTCCTTTAAAAGACGGGAAAAAATATCATAGGCCCGTTCACCACGATTTGTTTGTTCAATAACCATAGGAACAAGGCTTAATGCTGTTTTCATTGGATCACTCATATTTTTACTTTCCGTTCATATAACAACCGCTCTTTACACATTCAATGTTTTTGTCCATATGTTAACATTACTCTCTTGTGCAAGCTACAATCAAGAGATTGTATAAGATAGATTAAAATCTCAATAGTTAAAATAGCAATAATAACTCTACCTAAACAAATGATGAACATCCGGAATGCGAGATACCGCCCAATGGTAAAAACTTCCTTCCTGAGGTCTTTTCGTGGTCTTTGTCTTTCTGTGAATATGAAAGCCTATCAAGCGTGAATCTGTAAGCGGCTTTACGCCAAAAGCTGGTTCAAAAATACGTTCAGTTTTTCGCCCAGTCCAATAATAAAAAGTTTCCTTTTCCTTTGCTTCATGAAAAAAACCATATCGTTTTGCTAATCGTGAAATACCATCATTGCCAAATATTGTAACGCCAAGATTTCCCGGTAAAATCGGCATTTTTTTCCTCTTTAACCAGAACGGTCTCCAAACACGACGCTTAAACCCAAGCCAATGAGGAATAATTTCTGTGCCAGCCCAATAATCCTCAAATATTTTTATAATAGGGTTATTGGGCGGAAAATAAAGTGCAGAAACGCCTACTCTTGTATTATTTTCTCTTGCCAACCAAACCTTATCCGCATCTGGATGAAATTGTTTAACAAGGTAAACATCTGTATCTAACCAAACACCTTGTTGATATTTCATCAGCATAACACGAAAAAAATCCGAGAACTGAACAATTGTACACCCTAATTTATCATCAGAAAAATCGGGATCAAGGCGATAAATTGCTGAGCGTGGTAAAATTGATTCGGCTTCATGCAGCTCAACACCAGCAGGGAGATTATCTATTTTTTATCATAACTAAAAAGCTTAACGCGCTGTCCAGTTTTAACCATTGAGGACAAACAAAGCCTATCCACCAATCTTAATTGTCCACTATACCAAAAAGTACAAATATCCATAGATAATATATCAAAAATATTCTAAACTTACGCGAAAGAGTTGTTCAACATCACGAACCCTATCAGCAAGAGCAAAAATCACTATTCTATCACCAGACAAAATGCGCGTATCTGCCGAAAGCTGTATTATTGTCTTATTGCGATAAATTGCACCAATTCTCAAACCATCTGATAAATTGAGCTCTGATAATGACTTACCAACCAATGAAGATGTTTGCATCACTTCAGCTTCAATAATTTCTGCTCGGCCATTAAAAACTGAATGAACAGAACGAATACGCCCACGGCGCATTTGTTGCAAAATTCTCGATATTGTAACACTATGGGGATTAAGATATGCATCCACACCAACAGCACGACTAAATTCTTGATAGGCAACATTATTAATCAATACCATATTGGCTTTGCAGCCCAATCTTTTAGCAATAATAGCGCTTAAGAGATTAACCTGATCTTGATTGGTCAATGTAATCATTAAATCGGACTGATCAATTCCCGCATCTTGAAGAATCACTGGATCTAACACGTTACCGTATAAAACTGTTGTTTTTTCAAGCTGATCAGCAATTGTGAGGGCTCTTTCTCTATGCGCTTCTATAATCTTCAATTTTAATTTATGGAAACGCTTTTCAATAGCCTGTGCAACATAAAGGCCAATGTGACCACCCCCTGCAATAATCATGCGGTGGGCATCTTGTTCTTTATGACCAAAAAGCCCAACAGCACGACGCATCTGTTCACGAGAAACAACAAGATAGGTTATATCACCAACGCGTAATTGCGTTTCTGAATGTGCAACCAATAATTCCGCGCCACGTTTAATAGCAGTAACCGTCGTATGAAGATCTGGAAAAAGCTCTGTTAATTGACGCAAAGGTGTATTAATAACTGGACAATCTTCCATGCATTCCAAAGCTAGTGCCACAATATCATCATTACAAAAATAAAGAACATCTATTGCACCAGGTAAAGCAATACGGCGCAAAACCATTTCCCCAACTTCAACTTCTGGCGAAATAACCACATCAATGGGAATATTCTCTCTGGAAAAAAGCGTCTTATAACGTGGTTCTAAATAAGATTGTGAGCGAATACGAGCAATTTTTGTGGGCACATTAAATAATGAATGTGCTACTTGGCAAGCTACCATATTAACTTCATCAAACAAAGTGACAGCAATCAACATATCAGCTTTGTCTGCATCTGCAGCCAAAAGAACTTCAGGCCGTGAACCGTGACCAACAAAACCTCTCACATCCAATGTATCGCGAATCTTTTCAATTAATCTCGTTTCAATATCAATAACAGTAACATCGTGATTTTCAGCAGCAAGACGCTCTGCTATCCCATAACCAACCTGTCCTGCTCCACAAATAATAATACGCATCGCTTTAAGAAACTCCAAGCGCTTTAAGTTTACGGTGCAAAGCTGAACGCTCCATGCCTATAAATTCAGCAGTACGTGATATATTTCCACCCAAACGCCCAATCTGCGCCACTAAATATCTCTTTTCAAATAATTCTCGAGCTTCACGTAACGGCAAATCCATTATACTTTCATCTGAATCCATTTGAAGACGTGGCAAAGAATCACTTACTTCACTGGGAAGAAAGTCCGCTGTTATAGGACCATCACCATCCCGCACAAGAATAAGAAGACGCTCAATATTATTACGTAATTGCCGCACATTACCCGGCCAAGCGTGCGTTTGCAAAATAGCAATCACATCATCACTGATTGCACGCGGTTTAATCCCAACCTGCTGTGATATTGTTTTTACAAAATGATGTACAAGTTCTGGAATATCTTCACGACGCGCTGAAAGGGGCGGAACAACAATAGGAACAACGGAAAGACGGTGAAAAAGATCCTCCCTAAAGCGCCCATCAGAAATGAGGTTTTCAAGATTTTGCGCTGTCGAAGAAATGATACGGACATCCACCTTAACACGTTTTGTGCCGCCAATTCTCTCAAATGTTTGCCCCGTTAAAACTCGAAGAATCTTCCCTTGAGTCTCACGCGGCATGTCAGCAATTTCATCAAGATATAAGATACCGCCATGAGCTTCCTCTAAGGCACCAATTTTACGCTCTCTTCCCTCCATTTCGCTGCCAAACAGCTCTATTTCCATTCTTTCTGGAGTAATCGTTGCAGCATTTATTGTAACAAATGGCCCATTCGAACGCGTTGAGAGCGCATGAATAGTTCGTGCAACAGTCTCTTTTCCTGCCCCTGAAGGACCTGTTATCATGATGCGACTATTGGTTGGTGCTACTTTTTCTATGATTTGACGCAAATTTTTTATAACTGTCGATTTTCCGAGCAACTCTAATGTCTCGTTCGAACGCTTTCGCAATTCTAAAAGCTCACGTTTTAAATTTGAATTTTCAAGTGTTCTCTCTGCAACCAATACAAGTCTATCAGCTTTAAAAGGTTTTTCAATGAAATCATATGCTCCTCGCTTTATAGCGGAAACAGCCGTCTCAATATTACCATGACCAGAGATCATAACGACCGGAAGAGCCGGATATTGTGTTTTAATTTCATCAAGCAGTGCTAAACCATCGAGACGACTACCCTGTAGCCAAATATCCAAAAAAATGAGCTTTGGAATACGCTCACTAATTTGAGCCAATGCTTCATCAGAGTTACAAGCAACACGCGTTTCATAACCTTCATCATCTAAAATACCAGCAACAAGCTCACGAATATCTGCTTCATCATCAACAATCAAGATATCTGATACCATACTATTCCCCTATCTTATGATTTATGGCTTGTATAATATTACCCTGCTTACCCCCATCCGCTGGAAATATCAAACGGATCATCGCACCACGACCTTCATAAAAACTCTCCGGTGCATCATGAAGCTCCATGAAACCACCGTGATCTTCAATAACTTTGCGCACAATAGCTAACCCCAGCCCTGTTCCTTTTTCCCGCGTTGTTATATAGGGTTCTAATAACTTTTGTCTTTGCTCTTTAGGAAGTCCTTTTCCGTTATCAACAACATCCACAACCACCCATTCTTCCTGACGATAAGAACGGATAAGAATATGACCGTGAATATTTTCCTCTCGCATAACTGAATCTATGGATTCGCTCGCGTTTTTGATAACATTGCAAAAAGCCTGTACAATGAGACGGTTATCAAATGCACCCATAAGTGGTAGAGTTCCTAAATCTTGCTCAAAATGAATATCATGTCGCGTCACTTCTATCAAGAAACATGCTTCGCGCAACAATTCTCGTATATCTAAAATATGCATTTTTGGTTTGGGCATACGTGCAAAAGAGGAAAACTCATCAACCATACGCCCAATATCTCCAACCTGCCGAATAATTGTGTCAATACACCGCTCAAAGACCTCTCTATCTTGTGTAATAGCTTTGTTATAACGTTTACGAATGCGTTCAGCGGATAACTGAATAGGTGTAAGAGGATTTTTAATTTCGTGTGCAATACGCCGCGCAATATCCGCCCACGCCGCTGTACGTTGCGCTGCAACAAGGTCTGTAATATCATCAATTGTTAGAACCCAAGATTGCCCTTGTCCATCATCCTCCTCCATCGTAACTTGGACATTACAGACACGCTCTTTTCCTGCAACGTTTAAAGTGACCTGCTCACGATGGTTTTTACGATCCAATGAACGCACAAACTGAAAAACCTGCCAAATTTCAGCGCTTAAAGATAAAAGACTTTTTCCAACAACGTGCTCTGAGCGAATATCAAACATCGCTTCAATAGACCGATTGATAATGGTGATATCACCATTATCATCTATACCTGCTACTCCCGCTGTTACACCCGATAACACAGCTTCAGAAAAACGCCGTCTTTCATCAATTTGATCACGCACTGCAATCAATTCATTACGCCGACTTTTTAATTCACTGACCATGTAATTAAAAGTTTTGGATAATTGCCCAATATCTCCATCTTTTGCTCGTACTGGCACGAAAATTTCCATATTTCCAGAAGCAACATCATCGGCAGCACTAATGAGAAGACGAATAGGACGTACTAAGCGATCAGCAACAGCAATAGCAGCCCAAATGGCTGATAAGAATAAACTAAAAAAAAGACACAAATAAAGCATACCAAATGCAATCTGTGTCAGCAGGCGATTTTCATTTAAATCACGATAACGATCTGTATTAACTTCTGTCAAACGCAAAGCAGATAAAACACCTTTATCAACGTCACGCACCAAATATAAAAATGTGTTTGGAATATTGGTAAATTTTAAAATAATACCAAAATAATCATGAACGCCTGGTTGAAAAGAAAAAGGTCTCGCACTGGTTGCACGTTCAATAAGATGGGAAGGAGGAATTGGCAGTTTATCTTCATCACCAAGAGCACTCGATACAAAAATAGCTCCGCTAGAACTTAACAAAAATGCACCACGCAAATTGCGTCCTAGAGCATGACGCGTCAATTGCATCCTATATTCAGCTGGATTACGTTCTAAGAGTTTTTTGTTATCAAGTGCAAATGCCATCGCGTAGGATAAATTTTTTAAATTTTGAAGCATTTCATCTGCATAAGCATTTGCTAAATCAATAGAAGAGCCCACAATTTGCCGCGTTGTTGTATCAAACCATCGATCAAGTCCCAAATTTAGTGCTGGACCCGATACAAGAGCTACAGCAACAGCTGGCATTGTCGCAACAAGTGCAAACAATGAAATAAGGCGCACATGAAGACGCGATCCTGCACGCCTTGAACGCCAAGCACGAATGATCGGTATCATCTCATAAAAAACGATGACAATAAGCCCTAAAACCCAAAAACTATTAATTCCTATAAGAATAAGGGTTACTGTTCTACTGGGAACAACAGGAGTTAATCCAATAAGAATAATAAATGAAACAGAGGCCGTAAGTAAAGCCAATACAATAATTGTAATCCCTAAAAAAATATATACCTTACTTAAACGATACAACTTATCGTTATAAGTATTTTTATCTATGTCTTGAAGATTCGTCACAGATGTTATATTCGTCATGAGCTTACATACCCTTATCCCATTATTCTCATATAACCTTTTGTAGCAAAAATTGACAATACTAATACTACATTTAAAATAGAGCAAATATAGTCAACGAGAAAAAACTTCTACATTTTGCAAAATATCTTTAAAATAGACTGTGTTCGACGATACTTTACGAAGGAAATGAGATGCGATTAACAAAACAAACAAATTATGCTCTTCGAATGCTCATGTATTGTGCAGATAATCAGGGAACTCTCAGTCGTGTTCCAGAAATCGCTAAAGCATATGCCGTTTCAGAGCTTTTTTTATTTAAAATCCTTCAGCTGCTTGTTCAAGAAGGTTTTATACAAACAGTGCGTGGACGCAATGGTGGAGTTAGATTGGCTAAACCCGCAGCAGAGATTTCAGTCGCGGATGTTGTGAAAGTAACAGAAGACAACTTTTCCCTCGCAGAATGCTTCGATACTGCAGAACCAACTTGCCCCTTGTTTGATTTTTGTGGTTTAAATACCGCACTTCAAAAAGCATTAAATGCTTTTTTTGAGGTATTATCCGTGATATCCCTTGCTGATCTACAACAACCATCCTTTCAAAATCATTTTAAAATTAATGACAAAAAAGCAAACTAAGATTATAATACAAGGAGATTAAGTATTTCTATTGCAGCAATAATATTAGCCGCTGGACGGGGTGAAAGAGCAGGATCTCCCCATAAAATTCCAAAACAATATCGGCTTCTAGGACAAAAGCCAATTATTTATCATACCGTGCATTGTTTTTTGCAGCATCCAGCTATCACAACAATTATTCTTGTTATTCATCCAGAAGATCGCCAAATCTGTGAACAAGCTATTGACGATTTTAAAGAGCGCCTTATTATCGTTGAAGGAGGCAATACACGTCAAATCTCTACCTTATATGGACTTCATGCACTCAAAAAATTTGCCCCCCAATATGTGCATATTCATGATGGTGCACGCCCTTTTATCGAAAACAAGCTTCTTAATAACATTCACAACACTATCACGCCTCAAGAAGGTGTTCTTCCTGTTCTGCCCATCTCTGATACCCTTAAACGTATAAATAATCAGCATATTTTAGAAACAATTCCCCGTACCCATCTTTATAGTGCACAAACTCCACAGTGTTTTCCCTTTGAACATATCTTAGCGGCCCATAAACAAGCAAAACAAGCTTGCAAACAAGAATTCACTGACGATTCTGCAATTGCCGAATGGTTTGGAATTCCTATGCGTGCCATTCCTGGGGATCCTAACAACATAAAAATTACATGGCATGAAGATTTTAATACTGCACATTTATATCTCCAAAAGAAAATGCAAATGTTTCCTGATATCCGCACCGGCAATGGTTATGATGTTCACTCTTTCGAGGATGGTGATTTTCTTATTTTATGTGGTATAAAAATCCCTTTTCATAAAAAATTAAATGGACACTCCGATGCGGATGTTGCTCTTCATGCGCTAACAGATGCCCTGCTCGCTACGCGAGGTGCTGGAGATATTGGCACACATTTCCCTCCCTCTGATCCTCAATGGAAAAATGTATCATCAGAAATTTTTCTCCGTCATGCTCTTGATATTATTAAACAAGCAGGTGGACGTATTGCCAATGTTGATATCACAATTATCGCTGAAAATCCTAAAATTGGTCCCTATCGTCATGCCATGACAGAAAATCTTATGACAATACTTGCAATGACACCTGATCGAATCTCTATCAAAGCAACAACAAATGAAAGGCTTGGATTTATTGGTCGTGGTGAAGGAATTGCTGCTCTTGCAACAGCGAGCGTTCTTTATTCAGGAGAACTTCCCCAATGACATATCTTTGTGAAAAACAAGCACATGAAGTCCTTAATACCTTTCGCCAAAAAGGTTTGCTGTTAACAACTGTAGAGTCTTGTACAGGGGGACTCATTGCTGCATGCCTCACAAATATAGCAGGATCATCAGATGTTCTCGATTGTGGATTTGTTGTTTATTCAAATGAATCTAAAACACGCCTTGTTGGCGTTTGTGCTGAACTTATAAAAACCTATGGTGCCGTTTCAAAAGAAGTTGCTCTTGCAATGGCTGAGGGTGGATTAAAACATTCACAAGCTGACATTGCAGTTTCTGTAACAGGAATTGCTGGTCCAGGAGGTGCAAGTCTTGATAAACCTGTAGGACTTGTGCATTGCGCAGTAGCTTATAAAAACCACTCCCCCCTGCACAAAGAAATGCACTTTGCTCATCTTAATCGCAATGCTATCCGCCATGCAACTGTTGAAAATGCTTTTAAAATGATTCTGGAATTGCTTCACTGAATTCCCCATACTAATTTCAAAATTCTTTATTCTCCATCGAGTCTATAATCGTCAACATCTTGAAAAAATTTTATTGTATCACAACTTGAAAATGAACGATCTGACTAGCGTAAAATTATCTCACTTTAGTCCTGTGTAGGTTGAATTAATCAAATTTATTCACTTACACGCCACAAGAGAAAAAACTGTATAAATAAAATGATTAATGAAAGGAAAACTTGTACCTCTCTCTCAAGTGCTAAGAGCTGGTACAACATCTTGAGAGATGGCAAATAAATGATACAGGAGAACTTCTTCATAAGTGTACAGATGTAGATTTTATATACTTTTACGAGAATCTATACTATTTATTATGAGCACTATTATGAAATGGGTATGACGCAAGCATGTTCTATTTGGGCGTTTTGTTTAACGAGTGTGCATCTATTAAAAAAGAGAGAAACAAAAGCATGAAGCTGTGCATCATCTTCATCATTTAAAATGATATTCCCTCAATATGCTTTTGAAAGCTGAATTAAAAACAAATAGTAAAGATGGAAACCGGTTTTCACCTTCACGCTGTTTAAGCAATACGTATTGTTAAAAAATAACAGAATAGACTATGTTACCGTAGAGCCATAAATCTGATGCGCACGCTTCTCAAAAGCCTCAGTAAATTTACGAAACGCAATATCAAACATTGAGCCCATCACTAATCCAAGCGTTTTACTTTTAAATTCATAATCAATAAAAAACTCTACATTACATGCATTGGTATTTTCAATATCATGAAAGGCCCAACGATTTTCAAGATATTTGAATGGACCATCAATATATTTAACTTCTATAAGACTTTTTTCCGGCTGAAGAAATACTTGAGTCGTAAAAGTTTCACGAATAATCTTATAGCCAACGGTCATATCCGCAAGAAGCAATATTTTTTTTCCATATTCTTTTCGAGAACGTATTATTAAAGACTCACACATTGGTAAAAATTCAGGATAACGCTCAATATCTGAAACCAGATCAAACATTTCACTGGCACTATGGGTGATCTGCCGATGTATTGTAAAAATCGGCATAATTATCTCTGTAAGGAAAATTTTTCATCACGCGCTTTTTGCAAAATGGCAAAATCATCTCCAGCATGATGAGATGAACGCGTTAGAGGATTGGAGGACATATGTAAAAATCCTTTTACTTTACCAATCTTGGCAAAAGACTCAAATTCTTCAGGAGGCACAAAACGAACAACTGGATGATGTTTTCGTGTAGGCTGCAAATATTGTCCAATTGTCATAAAGTCAACATCAGCAGCGCGCAAATCATCCATCAATTGCAAAACTTCATTTCGCTCCTCCCCGAGGCCAACCATAATTCCCGATTTTGTAAAAATTGTTGGATCAAGTTCTTTAACACGTTGTAACAAACGAATTGAATGAAAATAACGTGCCCCTGGACGGACCTTCAAATATTTAGAAGGAACTGTTTCTAAGTTATGATTAAAAACATCAGGCTTAGCAGCAACAACAACTTCTAAAGCGCCATCCTTATGACGAAAATCAGGTGTAAGAACTTCAATTGTTGTTTTAGGAGTTTTTTGACGAATCGCATAAATAACTTTTGCAAAATGCTCAGCACCACCATCAGCAAGATCATCACGATCAACAGATGTAATGACAACATGTTTTAATTCCATCCGTGCAACAGCATCAGCGACACGTTCTGGCTCATTATCATCAACGGCAAGTGGAATACCTGTTGCAACGTTACAAAAAGCACAAGCACGCGTACATATTTCACCTAAAATCATAAAGCTAGCATGCCTCTGGCTCCAACATTCGCCAATATTAGGACAACCAGCTTCTTCACATACAGTCACTAACTTATGCGTACGTACAATACCATGTGTTTCCTTATAAATTGGTGATGTTGGCGCTTTTACACGAATCCAATCTGGCTTTTTTTGAACGCTTGTATCAGGACGATGTGCCTTTTCAGGATGACGCAATCGTCTATTTGCAACTCTATCAACAACCGTAACCATTTAAGCCTTTGCCTTATAAATACGAAGTAACAATCAAAAATATAAAATTTTTCATACAATCCAGTCATCAAGCGTTTAAAACTTGACCATAAGCATCCAATACACTTTCTTTCATCATTTCCGATAAGGTCGGATGTGGAAAGACAGTATGCATTAATTCTTCTTCTGTTGTTTCAAGATTCATAGCAATAACAAAACCCTGTATCAATTCTGTTACCTCAGCCCCTACCATATGGGCCCCGAGAAGCTGTCCTGTTTTTTTATCAAAAATCGTTTTTACTAACCCCTGATCTTCACCCAAAGCAATCGCCTTACCATTCGCAGCAAAAGAATAACGACCAATACGTATATCATAACCTGCTTCTTTTGCAGCCGCTTCTGAAAGCCCTACAGAGGCAACCTGTGGTGTACAATATGTACACCCTGGAATTTTTCTTTTATCAAGCGGATGAGCGCTTTTCAAACCTGCAAGATGCTCAATACATATCACACCTTCTTCTTCTGCTTTATGGGCCAACATAGGAGGGCCTGCTACATCACCAATAGCATAAATACCTTCCACCCCCGTCCAACTCCATTCATCAGTTACAATGCAGCCGCGATCGGTTTTTATTCCCAAAGCTTCTAAACCAAGATTCTCAATATTACCTTGCACCCCAACAGCGGAAATCAACCGGTTAACAGTCATTGACTCTATTTTACCTTGAACATCAATATGTACACTTACAGAATCGGAAGATTTTTCAACCTTTGTTACTTTTGCTTGACGAAGAATGCGTAAACCTTTTTTCTCTAACTGTTTACGAGCAAACGTTGAAATTTCAATATCTTCAGCAGGCATGATATGGGGCATCATTTCAACAACAGTTACTGTCGCCCCCATATCATGATAAAAAGAAGCAAATTCAATGCCAATAGCCCCAGACCCTATAACCAAAAGCGATTTTGGCATTGCTGGCGGTATCATAGCTTCAAAATAAGTCCAAATGAGTTTTCCATCTGGCTCAATACCAGGAAGGACACGAGGACGTGCGCCCGTTGCAATAATGATATGCTTTGCTTGATAAGTTCCCTCCCCTAACGTCCCTTTAGGGACTGGATTTTGCGGTTGCATAATCGGTTTGGAGGATGAAGAAACCATAATTTCCGCAGGAAGGCTTCCCTTTGCTTCTTTAGTAAGCTTTGCTTCACCCCAGATAATATCAATTTTGTTTTTTTTCATTAAAAAACCAACACCAGCATTTAAACGTGCTGAAACACCCCGTGAACGTGCCACAACATCTTTGATGTTTGCCTCAATTGAACCATTAATTTTTAATCCATAATTTATCGCATGTTCAGCAAAATGTTTCATTTCCGCTGAACGTAGAAGGGACTTTGTTGGAATACATCCCCAATTTAAACAGATCCCTCCCAAATGTTCACGTTCAACAATCGCAGTCTTAAAGCCACATTGTGCTGCACGAATTGCGGTTACATATCCGCCTGGACCTGATCCAATCACAATTACATCATAAAGATTTACCACAGTAATTCCTCCATGGATATATATAAAATGGATATGCATTTTTTGAACTTAAGTCTGTAAAACAACATGAGAGAATTATCTTATGTCTTTTGCTTTAAGCTTCACGCAAATGCTTTATCCAAACCAGAAATAGCAATAACATTGCTCTTTAAACTCTTTAAATTTGTTTCTATTCTCTTAACACGCTTTCTCACAATTTACGTGAAGAACTGTTAAACAGTTCAAACCAACATTGCTAATGGATTTTCAATCATCTTCTTAAAAGTCCGCGCGAGCTCTGCTGCTAAAGCACCATCGACAGCACGATGATCCGCAGAAAGCGTAACTGACATAACTGTCGCAACAACTAATGCACCATTTTTAACAACGGCGCGTTGCTCCCCTGCACCAATCGCAAAAATCGTCGCATGCGGTGGATTAAGAATAGCCGAAAAACTTTTTATACCATACATCCCCATATTTGATACAGCTGTTGTTCCACCCTGATATTCTTCCATTTTTAACTTGCCCTCGCGCGCACGCTTTGCAAAATCCTTCATCTCTTTGGAAATAAGTGATAACGGCTTTTCCTCTGCATGGCGAATAATCGGTGTAATTAATCCATTGGGAATAGAAACAGCAACCCCAACATCACAATGTTTATGATGAAGCATCCCGCCTTCAAGCCAAGAAACATTCGCATCAGGAACCGCTTTCAAAGAAAGTGCGACAGCTTTGATCACCATATCATTAACAGAAAGCTTATAAGTAGGCTGAGTTTCTTCCTGCCCCTTAACCATTGGAGCAGCAGCATTCAGTTGTGTACGCAGTGCTAATAGCGCATCAAGTTCACAATCTACCGTTACATAGAAATGTGGGACTCTCTGTTTTGATTCCACCAAACGTGTCGCGATTGTTTTACGCATATTATTATGGGGAGCGAAGCTATATTCATCCTCTTTGAAGAGTTTCAATATCTGTTTGTCCGAAGCACCTGTAGCTATTAGCTCCCCTATCGGTGAGGAATAAGACACTTTAGACATATCGCTGCTCACAGCTTTTTCTACATCGCGCTTAATAATACGCCCATGCGGACCACTTCCAGAAATAAGGGATAAATCAAGACCTGCCTGAGATGCTAATCGCCGCGCTAAGGGAGAGGCAAAAAGACGAGCTTCCTTTTTATCTTGCTGTATTAATTGCCCAGTTGATGATTCATGAGACATTTTTATTCCCTTTGAGTCCGTCTGTTTCAGAGAATCTGTCTGTTTGATGCCCTCTGGTTTTTGTCTTGTAGAAGAAGAGATTTCTTCTGTAACTTTTGCAGCTTCAGCTAAATCTTCACCTTCTTCTGCTAAAACAACAATTAAAGCATTTACTTTAACGCCTTGTGTTCCAGCAGGAACAACAATTTTAGCAACCCTACCTTCATCAACGGCTTCGACTTCCATTGTCGCTTTATCCGTCTCAATCTCAGCAATAACATCACCAGAGGAAACCTTATCTCCCTCCTTAATATTCCATTTTGTTAAATTTCCCTCTTCCATCGTAGGGGAAAGCGCTGGCATTGTAATTTTAATGGGCATTATGCTTTCCTCCGTTATGCTCTGTATGTCACAGCCTTAACGGCCTCAATAATTTCAGCAGTATTAGGCAAAGCCAACTTCTCAAGATTAGCGGCATAAGGCATCGGAACATCTTTGCCAGAAATCGTAGCAATTGGCGCATCAAGATAGTCAAAAGCCTGCTGCATAACACGCGTTGCTATTTCAGTTCCCACAGATGACTGAGGAAATCCCTCTTCAATTGTTACCAAACGACCTGTTTTTTTAACTGACGAAAGAATTGTTGGAAAATCCATCGGGCGAATGGTTCGTAAATCAATCAATTCAACATCAATACCAAGTTTTTCAATTTCTGGTAACGCTTGAACAGCATAATGCATCCCAATTCCACATGCAACAATCGTCACATCTTGTCCAGACTTATGAATACGTGCCTTACCAATAGGCAAAAGAAAATCATCCAGTTGAGGAACATCAAATTGATGCCCATACAAAATCTCATTTTCAAGGAAAATAACAGGATTATCATCACGAATAGCAGCTTTCAGCAAACCTTTTGCATCTGCAGCACTATAAGGCATGACAACTTTCAGACCTGGTACATGACTATACCATGCAGCATAACATTGAGAATGTTGAGCACCAACACGGGCAGCCGCGCCATTGGGACCTCGGAAAACCATAGGAGCGGTCATTTGTCCACCAGACATATAACGTGTTTTGGCTGCTGAGTTAATAATTTGGTCCATCGCCTGCATCGCAAAATTAAATGTCATAAACTCAACAATGGGACGTAACCCACCAAAAGCAGCCCCGACAGCCAGCCCAGCAAAGCCGTGCTCTGTAATTGGGGTATCAATAACTCGGCGTTCTCCGAATTCTTCCAACAAACCTTGACTAACCTTATAAGCACCTTGATATTGCGCGACCTCTTCCCCCATAAGAAAAACTGTTTCATCACGCCGCATTTCTTCAGCCAAAGCCTGATTAAGCGCTTCACGTACTGTCATCGTAACCATTTGGGTTCCCGCTGGAATATCAAAATTAGGAGATATATCAAAAGTAGGAGCAGCCTGCGGAACTGACGAAGCCAGAGAAAGAGGAGATTCCTTAGTTTTTTGTGCTGTATCAATAGGTTGCGAAATATCCTCAGCACGCTCACCTTCTTCTAACAAAATCGCAATAACAGTGTTAACCTTTACGCCTTCTGAACCTTCAGGCACAAAAATCTTACCAAGAGTACCTTCATCAACGGCCTCTACTTCCATTGTAGCCTTATCCGTTTCAATTTCAGCAATAACATCGCCAGAGCTAACCTTATCACCTTCTTTCTTGAGCCATTTAGACAGTTTACCTTCTTCCATAGTTGGTGAAAGCGCCGGCATCAAAATATCAATAGACATACTTGCTTCCCTCGCATCAAACTAAAATATCAGTATAGAGCTCAGAAGCATCTGGCTCTTGATCACTTTGTGCAAAATCTACCGCATCAGCAACAATTGCACGGACCTCTTTCTCAATAGATTTTAAATCGTCTTCGCTCGCCCAATTTTTTTTAAGAATCCGACTTTTTACTTGATCAATCGGATCGTGCTCCTCTTTTATTTTTTGGACTTCTTCCTTTGAACGATATTTTGCTGGGTCAGACATGGAATGACCACGATAGCGATAGGTCTGCATATCAAGAATGATCGGTCCTTTACCTGAGCGTGCCCAAGAAATTGCTTCATCAGCAGCTCCTTTTACTGATCGAACATCCATACCATCAACAACAATACCTGGAATTTCAAAAGAAAGACCACGTCGGGAAAAATCAGTTTCTGCAGATGCACGTGAAACTGACGTTCCCATAGCATACTGATTGTTTTCAATAATATAAACAACAGGAAGCTTCCAAAGTGAAGCCATATTAAAACTCTCGTAAACCTGCCCCTGATTTGCAGCACCATCACCAAAATAAACCAATGTCACATTATCTTTACCAAGGTACTGATTCGAAAATGCCAAACCTGAACCAATGGGAACCTGCGCACCAACAATACCATGTCCCCCATAAAAGTTCTTTTCTTTAGAGAACATATGCATCGAGCCACCTTTCCCTTTAGAAAAGCCCCCTTGACGTCCCGTTAATTCTGCCATAACACCACGCGGACTCATCCCAACCGCTAACATATGTCCATGATCACGGTAAGACGTAATAACCTGATCACCTTCTTTTGCCGCTTTCAATGTTCCTATAACAACGGCTTCCTGACCAATATAAAGGTGACAAAATCCCCCTATAAGCCCCATACCATAAAGTTGTCCTGCTTTTTCTTCAAAACGGCGAATTAAAAGCATTTCACGATAAGCATCAATTTCTTCTTCTTTTGTAAAATCTGCTATTGGTGCTTTCTTTGTGGTGCTTGATAATGCAGTGCGCGCCGCCGACGCAGAATTTTTTTTAAGTCGTTCTGCCATATTAAACTCCCTTTTATGATTATTTAGGAATAACCTTTACGAACAAAAGTTACAAGCCTTATCAATCGGCTTAAACAATATCATTGCTGATTGTTGTTTAAATTAAGCGATTTTTCATTTACCTTTAGTATCATTTCAAGGTATTAAGATTGTCAGTTCATTTGACTTAGAGAAGTTCAAGTTCTTTCGGACATACTCATCCAACATATCTTTTTCTATATGCCCGTTGCGTAAAAGAGAAATACGCTTTTCCATGAATATCCGCTCAGCTTCTATTTTATGAAGCTCCTTTTCTAATTCGCTAATATGCTGATTAACTTCACTGCGTGAATACAATCCATACTCACCATGATAAATGTGATAACTGAAATAGCTTAAGACTCCCACCGTCATAAGAGGTAGTACAAAGCGTACTTTGATTGATCGACGTTTCTGCTTTGTCCACATAAAATAGCACAGTCTTTACAGCACAAATTTCTTAATATTTTGCCCAACTATGCATGATTTTGATTAATACCTCATTACCAAATCTACACTAAATAATTTGTTATTTTCAATTTATCCCCCTTAATACAATCAAAGTAAGCTGAATGACCTACTTTTTATATTATAAATATTGGATATCCTCTAATTTGTAGCTTTTTCCTAAAATTTCCTATTAAAATAAAGATAAAATCAACGGTATCCCCTATGCTTGGTGGTTTTTTCCTAACCAATTCCAATCCTCAAATTGATAACGCTTATCATCACCTCCCAAAACGAGATAACCCCCTTGATTTTGAACCATAATTTCACCCTTCATCCTTACCCACGCTCCTTATGTGTTATTCATAAAGAGATTATTTCTAATTTGATAATATGCGGATTAACCTCACGGTGTAAATACAATTTATAGCAGCCGTAATAAACGTGAAATTAGGATAGTTTGGAGCCTCCAATAATCTAATGCTATCCACTGCTATAAGCAGAAAAACAATGCACGCCTTAATTAATTTGCGTCTTTGCTTTACCCGTATAAAATAGCATTGTCTTTTTCAATACTTTTACTTAGCTGTACATGTTTTTTAATATCTCATATTAAATAAATATAGTACAATAATTTTGCATGATGCAACTTAATTATTTATAAAAATAAAAAGCGAACTGAATTACTTTCTCTTTATTATAAAATTTTTAAAAATCTGTAATCTGATTCCCATCTTTATCCGTAAATCTTCCTCCAAGAATGACTATAAAATCAACAACTGCCCAAATTCCGGTAATTATCAATCCAAACAATGATAAAGATAGAACCAGCATTAAAGCACCAGTCCTAACTTTACCAACCATAAAACGATGGACACCAAAGATACCTGCACACCAACAAAGGAGTGCGAACATTATCTTTGAGTTCTCTGTACCTGGTCTCAACAATGGAAAAACAGAACTGACACCCCCCCCTTCACAGACAAAATCAACAGCATTACCAATCCTTGGTGGATTCTTTCCCAACCAATCCCAAGTCGCAAACTGATAACGTTTACCATCATCACCCGAAACGAGATAAGTTCCTTGATCTTGACTAATAATTATACCTCTCATCTTAATCCCTATAAATTTAAATACTTAAAAATTATTGCGTATATGCCTTTGATAAGAAATCTCAATTTCATAATCTAAATGATTGTATACTTTCATATTTTTTGCTCACAACTATACACGATATAAATCACCAGCATAATGTGCTTGGGCTCCTAGCATTTCCTCAATACGGATAAGTTGATTGTATTTTGCTAATCTATCCGAACGTGCAAGAGAACCTGTTTTAATTTGTCCACAATTCGTTGCAACAGCAAGATCTGCAATGAAAGAATCCTCTGTCTCGCCTGAACGATGAGATATAATGGCACGATAACCTGCTTTATGTGCTACCTCTACAGCATCAAGTGTTTCACTCAATGTACCAATTTGATTAACTTTTATGAGAATAGAATTGCCTACCTCCATTTTGATACCATCACGCAAACGTGCTGAATTCGTTACAAACAAATCATCGCCAACAAGCTGACATTTTTCTCCCATTGTGTCAGTAAGTAGCTTCCAACCTTCCCAATCATCCTCTGCCATTCCATCTTCAATTGTAATAATAGGATAATTTTTCACAAGCTGCGCTAAATAATCTACCTGCTCTTGGGTGTCACGGCATTTCCCCTCACCTTTATAAAAATACGAACCATTTTTATAAAATTCGGTTGAAGCACAGTCTAAACCAATGGCAATTTGTTCACCTGGTTTATAGCCACATATCATGATAGATTCCATAATAAAATCAATTGCTTGATCAGCACTTTTAAATTGAGGAGCAAAACCACCTTCATCACCAACATTGGTATTATAACCCGCATCTTTTAAACGCTTTTTCAATGCATGGAAAATCTCAGCGCCATAACGGATCGCTTCTCTTATAGTAGGAGCTCCTATAGGAATAATCATAAACTCTTGAAAATCAATCAAATTATCAGCATGAACGCCACCATTAATAATATTCATCATGGGGGTTGGAAGAATATGCGCTTGTGTACCACCAATATAACGATACAAAGGTAAATTTAATGAATCCGCAGCTGCTTTTGCAACAGCTAATGAAACACCAAGAAGTGCATTGGCACCAAGACGGGCTTTGTTTGGCGTTCCATCCAAAGCAATCATTGCTTGATCAATAGCAATTTGATTTGTTGCATCCCGCCCACCAAGTTCTTCAAGAATTTCGCCATTAACTGCAGCAACCGCTTTTTCAACACCTTTCCCTTGATAGCGCAAACCACCATCACGAAGCTCTATAGCCTCGTATGCTCCTGTTGAAGCTCCCGAAGGAACCAGAGCGCGACCAAAAGCTCCATTCTCCAAATGAACATCAACTTCTACCGTTGGATTACCACGGCTATCAAGAACTTCACGCCCAATGATATCGACAATTATAGTCATATGTGTTTCCTTATCCAATAAAAGTCTCGATTCATTTATAATGCCCTATTAATGAAATATTTTTTCTCTTCTCAACTCAACTTTTTTGACAGATAATCAAATTCCATTAAAGTCTCAAGCAATCTTTGTAAATCATCAACTTTAACCATATTGGGTCCATCAGAAGGTGCATTATCTGGATCTTGATGTGTTTCTAAAAAAATACCAGCTACCCCAACAGAAACAGCTGCACGCGCTAAAATTTCAACAAATTGACGCTGTCCACCAGATGAAGCCCCCTGCCCCCCAGGTTCTTGAACAGAATGCGTTGCATCAAAAATAACAGGAGCTCCAAATGAACGTAAAATAGGCAACGAACGCATATCAGAAATAAGTCGGTTGTAACCAAATGACGTGCCTCGCTCACAAAGCATAACATTCGGATTACCACTGTAAACAACCTTTTTTAAAACATTCTCCATATCCCACGGCGCTAAAAACTGACCTTTTTTAATGTTAATAACACATTCTGTTTTGGCGGCTGCTACCAAAAGATCTGTTTGACGACATAAAAAAGCCGGTATTTGTAAAATATCAACTGTAGAAGAAACAATTGTACATTGCTCTTCTGTATGCACATCAGTTAATATGGGACAATCAAACTCTTTTTTTAAATCAGAAAAAATAGCCATTGCTTTTTCAAGACCAATGCCACGTGCCGCATTCAAAGAGGTTCTGTTGGCTTTATCGTAACTTGATTTATAAACAAACCTGATACCAAGCTGATCGGTAATTGTTTTAATACGACCAGCCATTTCAAAAGCATGATCACGACTTTCCATCTGACACGGCCCTGCAATTAATGAAAGAGGCATTTCATTTGAAAAAATCATATTTCCAACTTTCACACGTGCATTTGGTTTAGTCATTTTATCCCTCAAAAGCAAAGTAATCCAATTTACGCATTAAACTAATCGACTTTGTTCTACAGCGGCTTCAATAAAAGAAGAAAAAAGCGGATGTGGATCGAAAGGACGAGATTTTAATTCTGGATGATATTGAACACCAATAAACCATGGATGATCTACATATTCTATCGTTTCTGGTAAAATACCATCAGGAGACATCCCAGAAAAAATCAAACCACACTGTTCTAACTTATCCTTATAATCAATATTGACCTCATAACGATGACGATGTCGCTCGACAATCTTGGTCATCCCATAAATTTGAGCAATATGACTCGCTTCTTTTAATTCAGCAGCAAAAGCACCAAGGCGCATTGAACCGCCGAGAGCACCATTTCTTGTACGTTTTTCAAGAACGTCTCCTTTAAGCCATTCTGTCATTAAACCTACAATTGGATTGTCTGTTTCGCAAAACTCACTTGATGAAGCATTCTCAATCTGTGCAATATTGCGCGCAGCTTCTATACAAGCTAATTGCATCCCAAAACAAATCCCTAAAAATGGAACTTTACGCTCTCGCGCAAATTGAATTGCTCGAATCTTCCCTTCTGCCCCTCGTGCCCCAAAAGCACCTGGAACCAAAATTCCATGGGCTTTTTGTAAAGCTGAAACAGAATCTTCTTTTTCAAAAAGCTCCGAATCAATCCACTCAATATTAACCTTCACTCTATTCGCTAAACCACCATGTGCAATCGCTTCAATAAGAGATTTATAAGCATCCTTTAAGCCCGTATATTTTCCTACAACAGCAATCGTAACTTCTCCTTCAGGATGGTGAATACGATGCGTAATATCTTCCCAACGATCCATCTTTGGGGAAGGTGCCGAATCGATTCCAAAAGCGCAAAGAACTTCAGAGTCCAAACCCTCCTTATGGTATGCCATAGGAACATCATAAATTGTTGGCATATCTAATGCCTGAATGACTGCATTGGAGCGAACATTGCAAAAAAGTGATAATTTGCACCGTTCTGTTTCTGGAATAGATCGATCTGCACGTACAAGCAAAATATCAGGAGAAATACCAACTGCTTGCAATTCTTTGACAGAATGTTGTGTTGGTTTCGTTTTTAATTCACCTGCTGAAGGAATATAAGGCATTAATGTGAGATGGACATAAACGACATTTTGTCTCGGTAGCTCATTGCGAAGCTGACGAATCGCTTCTAGAAAAGGCATTGCTTCAATATCACCAACCGTTCCACCTATCTCACACAAAACAAAATCAAATTCTTCATTTTCCATCGTAATGAATCTCTTAATTTCATCTGTAACATGAGGAATAACTTGGACTGTTGCCCCCAAATAATCACCACGCCGCTCTCGTTCAATGATATTGCGATAAATACGCCCTGTTGTAATATTATCTTGGCTATTTGCAGAACGCCCAGTAAAACGCTCATAATGACCAAGATCAAGATCCGTTTCTGCACCATCATCGGTCACAAATACTTCGCCATGTTGATAAGGTGACATCGTACCTGGATCAACATTTAAATAAGGATCAAGTTTGCGAAGACGTACGCGATAGCCACGAGCCTGTAATAACGCTGCTAACGCCGCCGCTGCGATGCCTTTTCCAAGGGAAGAAACCACACCACCAGTAATAAAAACATAACGTGCCATGGGCTTATGGTGATAAGCAATTTATAATGATTTTTCCAGCAAAAAATGCAAAAAGAAACAATTTTTCTTCTAAAATAAAAAAGGCGAAAAAAATCACCTTTTTTAAAAAGTCTATGTTTTCTTAAAAAAACTATTTTGTACTGTTATCCGGAACTGTATTTTCAAAAACCTGAGGAACTGGACTTTCTGCTTCAGGATTTGTGGACTGTTTCTGTTCCTGCGGAGAATTCGAAGTGCCTCCTAGCTGTTCAAGAATAGAAGGGGAAGACTCACCATCTGATGATGGGACTGATCCTGAGTCTTTATTGGTAGAATTCTGCTCTGAATTAACCGGTATACGCTTTAAAATATCAGAACTAGAATTTGATATATTACTCACCACGGTAAGTCCAATAGACACAACAAAAAAACAACAGGCTAAAATAGCAGTCAAACGTGTTAAAGGATTTTGAGATCCACGAGTTTTCATCAACCCTGAGCTATTACTCACACCTAACCCACCACCTTCTGAAGGTTGAATTAATATAATACCAACCAAAGTAATCACAATCAAAAAATGAATAACTATAAGTACTGTTTGCATAAACCCTGCTCTTCAAATAACTCTTTAATAGCTATTTACACATAAATAACGCACAATCCAAGGGGAAACTCAAATTTCTCTGCTATAGTTTACGACAAACATCGCAAATTGTTAAAAAATCAATCGCTTTTAAGCTTGCTCCACCTATCAAAGCACCATTAACATGAGCAATGCTTAAAAGCTCAAATGCATTGGATGGCTTTACGGATCCACCATAAAGCAAACGTATCTTATTACCTTCATCACCAAAACGAGAGCGCACCCTATCACGAATGAAATGATGTACTTTTGCAATATCTTCTGGAGTCGCTGTATTGCCGGTGCCTATCGCCCAAACTGGTTCATAAGCGATAATGGTATTCTCTGCTGTTGCATCATCTGGGAGAGATTCTTCAAGCTGCTGCGTGAGAATATCCAGTACTTTATTATTATTACGCTCCTCCAATGTTTCACCAATACATACAAGAGCCACAAGACCTGCTCGCCACGCAGCTTGCACTTTGGCACAGACAATCGCATCATTTTCCTGGTACACTGTACGACGTTCTGAATGCCCAATAATAACATGACTTGCTCCTGCTTCTTTAAGCATAAAAGCTGAAATATCTCCAGTATAAGGACCATGATCATCAAAGTGACAATTTTGTCCTCCCAAAAGGAGATTTTCACCATTCAGCGTATTAGAAGCACGCGATAAAAGCGTTGCTGGAACACAAATTAGGGCTTCAAATAGATGACCTAGATCAGAGCTAACGCCTGTAGCAATAGCACGTAACTCTCCAAGCGATTCACTCGTTCCATTCATTTTCCAATTTCCAGCAAGAAAAGGCCGAATATTTGGAGACATATTTTCACCTCAAGAGCTTTTACAATACATTGTTTATCTGTAGTTACCAAATTATAAAATGAAAGCAAGTCTTTAAAGCTTGCATCTTTCATCTCTTTATTGCAAATTCCATTACAGCTTTGATAATAACTCACATTAAAAATGGACTTGAACAATGCTTGACATCATAAGAAATGCTACAAATTCTTGGATTTTTAGAATTTTCCTTGCTATTTTACTCTTATGCTTCATTCTTTTATGGGGGGTACCGCAGTTACACAAAAAAAGTGAAAGAGATCTTATTACTTCTGGAAAGTCCACAGTAACTGTCGATGATTATCGTCTTGCACTCGCCGATCAAAGCGCACGTTTAGCATATGCTGCTCATCTTGGACGAATGTTTACAACAAATGAAATGCAGCAATACCAAATTCCTGCTTTTGTATTTAATCAATTACAACAAAATGTACTGCTTGATGAACAAGCACGTAAAATGAAAATAAGTCTTTCAAAAGATACAATAGCTCATACGATTGGTTCTGATAAGATGTTCCAGGTAAATGGCACTTTTGATAAAAACTTGTTTTATAACTATCTTCAGCATTTACGTATTAGTGAAAGTGCTTTTCTTAATTATTACACCAAACAAGAAAAGCGTAATCAGCTGATTGCTGCTTTACTTTCTGATATGAAGGCACCAAATCTCTTTTATAAAGCACTTGCTCTTTATCAAGGAGAAATGCGTATTGCTGATTATCTCGTTATTGATCTAAAAGAAAAGAAAACAATTGCTGATCCTGATTACGAAACATTACAAAAATGGTTTGAAACACATCAAAGTCAATTTCGTGCTCCAGAATACCGTACTGTCTCTTTGCTATCTATGGAACTTAATGATTTTGTAAAACCTAAAGATATCTCAACAGATGAGGCGAAAGCCTATTATACACAAAATGCTTCACGTTTTGTAACGCCTGAAAAGCGTACATTCGAAGAACTGCGATTCCCCTCACGCGAAGAAGCCGATAATGCAGCAAAAAAAATAGCTGACGGATTGAGTTTTGATGAACTGGTAAAAGCTGAAAAAAAGACTCTTAATGACATAAAAAAAGGTCCTCTCGCAGAAAACGAACTTCCTAATCATCTGACATCTGAAATTTTTGAACTTCAACAAGG
Organism: Bartonella sp. AA86SXKL; assembly: GCF_042196885.1. NCBI lineage: Bacteria > Pseudomonadati > Pseudomonadota > Alphaproteobacteria > Hyphomicrobiales > Bartonellaceae > Bartonella > Bartonella sp. AA86SXKL. The sequence goes on from NZ_JBHIRE010000002.1 coordinate 39,248, forward strand.
CCAAGTCAGTCCTGTGATAAATGACTTACAGGGACCTGTTCTCATTCGCGTTACGCATATTGAACCTTCAAGCTCTCTTCCTTTTGAAAGTGTAGAAGAAAATATTCGCCAAATACTTGCCAAAAATCGTGCTACTGATGATATCCGTAACAATTATGCTGCCATTGAAAATGCTCGTTTTGAGGGTGCTTCTCTCAAAGAGTTAGCTGACCAATACAAGTTATCTTTGCGCACAATTACTATTGATAAAACGGGAAAAACGCTTGAAGGTGCAATACTCACGGATTTACCTCAAAAAGATATTTTACTGAATGCCATCTATCAATCAAACGAAGGAGTCGATCTTGATCCTCTCTCTTTTCAAAATGGTGGATATCTCTGGTACAAGGTCGATAAAATTATTCCTTCCCGTGATAAGACACTTGAAGAGGCTAAGCTAGATGTTCTTTCTCAATGGAAAAATGAGGAAATCCAACGTCTTCTTGATGAAAAAGCCCAAAATGCTCTCAAACAGCTCACGGAAGGAAAAAGTCTTGTTGCTCTTGCTCATACCCTTGGTGTTACAAAACAAACAACACCAACCCTCCGGCGTCAAGACTCATCTGAAACCCTTGGCGTTGAAGGCATTAAAGCATTATTTTCCGCTCCCAAAGGTCATTATGGCATCATAAAAGGTCCGGTTGCAACAAACCGTATCATTTATCAAATAAAGACTGTAACCATGCCTAAAGATATCACGTCTCATACTCTTTCAACTGAGGTCCGCGCCAATATAGATATGATGATAAGAGAAGATCTCAAGCTAGAAATGCTACAAGTTGCCAATAAAGAACATCCTTTGGAAATTAATAGCACAAATTATAATCAGATCTTTAACGCTCTCCAATAAAAAGATTGTGCATAATTTTAAGAACTTATTGATAAAGTTTTCATCAGCTCTTCGTCTATAGTTGAAGAGGTAAGACGGATTTCTTGTCTGCATATCTTAGGATCAGCGTTTGTATAATGATTCATTTTCTCGCAAAACAGTGCATGTATGGATTTGCGAGAAAATAGTCAATGGAATGTAGAATCGTTTTTGCAATGCATTAAAAAACATTATCCATCCAAAGGTCGTAAAGGTTGCCGCCCATTAAGCTATAAACATCATCCCTATCGTCATTCATTCATAGCTCATTATATTGCTACTCTTAATATTCATTCATAGGGAGTGTATTGCTTCTTCCTTAAATGATTTCATTTACACATCCAACTTATAATAGATAAAAAACTATTTTTAAAATTCATTATAAAAATGGAGAAATCTTTTTCTATTCAAGACTCTCATTCAATATAAGAAAAAACGTATTATCATTATAAATCAATATATTCATCAATCATAACAGTCATCAATTATGATGTTATAATTTCTCAAAAATAAGAGTTTTTTATAGACTTATAGACTGCTAAGATAACTTCTCTCATAAAATAGAAATTTTATCTCATGTTTTTCTTTCTCTGCATCTCACCCATCCAATACACTGAATAAAACATATTACTGATGAAGAAATACAGCGTATTTTCAAGATCATAAAATTTCTTATTCTTTTGCGTTCATAACAACCAAAACATCAACATTTTTTATAACAAAAAAATGGTTTGGAATCACAATAGCTCCTTTTATCTTCATATGAAAAAATCAGTCTACATGTTACGCATTCCAACGTAGTAATATTTTTTTACAATATCTTTGGAAAATTGCCGCTTATTGCTGCCCTTGTTATCAACCAATAGCGATACATCAATGGCAAAGTTGCACTCTCTTGAAAAATTGCTGCCCCCAGCTGTATAGCTTTTTGAAGAGAAGCTGGTACAATGACCAATGGAAGAAAAGCTGGCTTAAGAACTCTAGGTAAAGTACAAGAATACTCGTAAAATTGGGTATAATGATCGCGCGATAATGCTACCATAGCTTCAACAATACAACCCTTTTGTTGATCGCTGAGACGATGAGATTCCAAATCTTCCCTATTCACTCCTACAGCCTTTAATATATCAGTGGGTAAATAATATTGATATCGTGATTGCATGAATGATAAAAGACGCAATACACCGCTTAATCCTTGAGAAATCCCTCCATGTTCATAGATATCTGTAAACTCTTGTGCAGTTTCAGGATCTAATATCTGACAAGAAAGCTGTAAAATTATGCCTGCTGTCTCACCACAATAATGCTCTAGATCATGAAGTGTTTCTATTGGATTGTGATAAAGATCTAAAATTTGCGCATCACAATAACGTAAAAAAGCTGTCTTAGGTAAATTAAAAAGAGTGATTGCTTTTAATAAATCATTCAAAATCGGATTGTTTCCACTCGTTTGCATTTCACCATGAGCAATAGCATCATACCACCAACGTAACCGTATTTCTCCTATGAGTGGGTCATGTACACTTTCGCGGATACGAGAAACTTCAGCATTAAATACATAAAGAGCAGCCAATGCTTGGCGCTTTTTTTTAGGTGCAAATAAAACCGATATATAGCGATCACGATCTATGGTACGTAAAATATCAAGACAATAAGGAAGAGAGCCTATCATTCTATGAACCTATTAACGTCCCTTTTTTAGCAATTAAATTAATACCCTCTTTTTATTCATATTAAAAAATGAAGGATAAGCAAATACAGTTCAGAAAATAAGATTTTTAAATGTGTCTCTTAACTGTATTATGAATTAAAATTTCTTTTCTAATCCCTTTTCGTTTTAGAAAGAAAAAAATTAAATAAATAATTTTTCTGATAAAACTTATCTTATCGGACTTCAAGTTTTCATTTGCAATAAAAAAGCTAAAAACCAATCGTAACATGCATAGTAAAACTTGAACAACAAACAACGCAAAACACTTTTTCAGTGGATAGATGACAATGTTATTTTATAAAAAATGCACTGATCACAAAAACTTCATCAATCATTGACCTCCTCCCCATCCTAAAAGACAAAGGTTCTTACCAACACCAATTTGTAAAAAATCCAATTGCTCTCGGTGCGTTTCTGTTACTATAAACGCATTGATTTATAATCATAATTTTGTGTTTTGTATATTAAATTAGAATCCCAAATATCGTAGATATACTTTCATTTCAAACCAATTCCATGTTACATCAATAAAAACTATTCCCTTGCACGTCATAAGCGGAACTGGCTTGTAGGTAAAAACTGTATAAGAAAGAATTAAAATGCCTCTTATGAACTGTCTTAAGTCCCAAGAGCTGATCACTCATGTGATTCATTAGGAACTATGAGCAAACTTTGTCCTGAATACTTGCTGCTGTATTTAAAAAACACTTAATGTGTTAAGTTATGTATATTCTATACCCTTATATCACCGCCTTAAACGACAGTATTTTACAGCGCAGAAAATAATCACACAAGTCTTTCATGCTAGACCAGAGCCTTTGTTTTATTAAACAATACTCTATTCTACCGCAAATAATAACGCCGCAACAGCGCGATCTTCAGCCAATAAAACATTAAATGTACGCACCGCCGCTCCCGTACTCATTGTATCTGATGAAATACGTTTTTCCCATAAAAGCACCCGTAACTCTTCAGGTAATCGTAATAATTCAATTCCAGTACCTATTAATAAAACTTCGATTTCAGAAGCTTCTTCTAAAATACGAGATATATCCCTTTGAGTGGGAACAGGCCCTGCCATCTCAATGCCATAAATACCTGATGGTACACAAATAATAGAACCTCTATGAGACATATCAGCAAAACGAAACCCACCATTTCCATAAGCATCAATAGGTGCGCGACTTGGAAAATGTGCTTCACGAATTTGAATTGCATCGAACATGAATATGCACCTTTTATTTTTGAATAATCCAATTGTCTTTGCTTCTTCTCACCATAAAAATTAAAGTAAGGCTGATATAAACATTGATATGTTAAACATAGCCTAGTATTGAAGTGAAAATTTTTATATAATGCCCTAATCTTCTCATACAACAAATATATGAAAATTTTGGAATAAACCGCAGTAAAATGCTATACCTGCTTAAATAAATCTATCTTTTAAAAAGTTTCCTCAGCTTATTTACTCACAAATTGCTTTTTATAAAAACAATGATCTTGTTTAAAAAACAGAAAAAATTGCGTAATATTCCATAAATAAAACAACTATTTTAATCATCTAAAGAAAACAAAAACTCCATTTTCTGTAGCCACTATAAAAGCCCCTTTTTCAATGAAATTGTCTTGATCTTGCCAAGCTTTTTATAAAAATGCTTAAAAAATGTAATAAACTGCCATTACACCTTAAGATGCATTTTCCTTTGATATAGCTTTTTTCTCTTTAGAGATACTCATATCTTCTTTCGTTGTCGTTTTAGATTTAGACTTTTGTGGTCTTTTTGCTTTAGCATTAAGTTTTGATTTTTTTTCTGCAATCGGCTCACCTTTAACGCGCACATCAGCTAATGTTGAGCGAATAACACGAATATTCATACTCTCACCAATTTCAACCTCTAATTCACCACTCTCGTCGTGAACCTTCGTAACCTTGCCGATAATACCACCACCCGTTATAACTGAATCACCACGACGTACTGCATTAAGCATTTCTTGGCGTTTTTTCATTTGGGCACGCTGTGGACGAATGATAAAAAAATACATAATTGCAAAAATTAAAATGAATGGGACAGCGCTAGCAAATGAAATTCCACCGGAAACATCGCCTGCAACTTGAGCATAAGCGTTCGTAATAAACATTTTTATCTCCTATAGTTAAACCTCAGGTATTTCCCACTCTATTAAAATGAAATTCCGATACAGAAAAAATTCCTAAAGAATTTATCATAAAAAGCAATAACTACATAATCTAATCACAGCTTTACAAAAATACAATAAATCCTTAAGAGGCAGAATACCAAAATACAATGAGAAAAATCTTAAAAAATAGATTCACTTTCCCCTATTGTATATCCTACAATACAAATCTTTTCACTAACTCAATAAATTATACAAGATAATTTTTCTAATGAATAAACTTAATTTATATAGATAATTTATCGTTTTTGATATCAAATGACAGATCTAAATACAATAAAACGCTCTCATTTCAAACCCTGAATTAATCAAAACGATTTTCTTGCACGTCACACATATGAAATGAGCCTGTAGATAAAAACTTTTTAAGAAAGGCGTGAAAATATCTTTTTTCATGCTTCTCTTAAATGCAAGAGCAATTTAAACACTCAAAGCTGACAAATAGTATGATACTATTGTCTTACACTTTCATAAATACAAAAATGGTAATATCTACCGACCCCAACGAACTACTTTCCTAAAACCAATGATTTTTTGCTGCAATGTCATTGATTTAAGAAAATCAATTATTTTTCATGAATTTTCTATAAACTGTAAGACTATTCAAATGTAAACGTCATCAATAAATTAGTTTTCTAAATATTTAAGGGGATCAACAGGTAATGAATTCTTACGCATCTCAAAATAGACACGTGGCGTTTTAACATTTCCTGAAACACCAGATTTAGCAATCTCATCACCGCGCCTTATCCTTTGTCCTTTGTTAACAACAAGCTTACTATTACATCCATAAATAGTGATAATATCATTTTCATGTCGAATCATCACAACATTACCAAGCTCTTTTAATCCATCTCCCGCGTAAATAACCACACCATTTTCTGCCGCCTTTACCGAAGACCCTTCAGGCACTGCAATATCTATTCCTCGATTCATTACTGTTCCCTTTTTTTGACCGAACTGGCTTAATAAACGCCCTCGTACTGGCCAACGCATCTTAGAAATTCCTGTGGCTTGCGGAGTCGTCATATTATCTGTATTCGTAACAGTACTTGACAAACCAGTCTCATGTTTCAATTGCGTCATCTGTTTAGAAAAATTTTTCTCAGAACTTGATTTGTTCATCTTTGCAGAGAGTGGCGTTGTTACAGGAGCTTTATATATAGGAGAGGACTTCTTGTTTTTTATAGAGGACATCACAGACTGGGATGCAGATTCTGTTGTTGACACTGCCCAATCGTTATTATTGTGTGCATTTGAAGCTGCTAATGTACGCCTGCTTGGAACAACAAGGACCTGACCGATATAAATGGAATTGCTGTTTATACCATTTGCTAATTTTAATGCCTCAACACTAATCCCTACTTGTCGTGCAATACTGAGCAGTGTATCTCCACTCTGGACAATATAAGAATTCCGCCGAAAAATAGGAGATTTATCCATTTGTGAACGAGAAAGTGTTCCAAGATTACGTGGAGGGGAGCCCATAACGCGACCATCAGAAGAAGTTATCCTATCTTGATGTGGAAAATTATAGGGAGAATTGTCATCTCCCCACGAATCATCACCTGATTCCACAGGTGGCAATTCAGTGCTTTGTATCATACCACTACCGTATGATAGCATTCGCGGGTCTGTATACATAGTGCTTGATATATTTGATTGAGATGATACCGTACGATGAGAGAACGTATTGGAAAAACGCTGTGTACCAGAACTACAACCAGCAACAATAGTTACCACCGCTAACAAAGTTATTCTCTGAAAATTATGCTGGAAAATATTATCCAAAGCTTTTAGACACATCGTTTTGCTCACTCATCAATAATCAACTCACTCCATTAAAGCTTTTTTAAATTACCGAAGAGTTAAAATGAGATGTTTTATTCATAAATATCTTTATATAAGATCAAAATGAATTTAACGTAGACAATTTGAAGAAACTTCTTAGCTTTTAAAAATTAAAGTATCTCTGCAATGCCTTTAATAAAAGGTTGGTAACGCACTTGGAACAGTTCTAAACACTCAAATCTACTACCAATTTTTGTATAGCGCGTCACCGTTTGTACCCCTTCGTCAGGTCCTATCGCCTGAATGAGAATTCCATTTTCAGCTAAAAGTTCTAAAAATTCCTTTGGTTCATCAAAACGTGATGGCCAAATAAGAATGCGATCAAATGATCCTAAGCCTGTCACACTATGACTTCCATCAATCTGCCGTATAACAATATTTTCAATTCCTAAAGTTTGAAATTTTTGGCGTGCTAAATCAACAAGCGTTTTATAACGATCAATCGTTGTCACACGGTCACTCAGACATGCCATAAGAGCAGTACAAAAACCAGATCCTGTACCAATTTCTAAGACACGATGCCTTTTTTTCAAAGATAATGCCGAAAGAATTAAGAGTTGTTCTTCCAAACGTTCCATATATTCACCACACTCAAGGGGAATAACTTTATTATCATAAGCACTATTGAACCAAGGAGCAGCAACAAACTGTTGACGCGGAATTTTCTCTAATGCCGAAAAAAATCGCACGTCATCAATGCCTTTGCTACGCATTTTCAGTACAAGAGCGGCTAACTCCTCACGAAATTGTAAAATACCCTTTTGCCCCATAGTATCATTCAATCTCCAATGGAGGTGCACTTTTATCATACTGATAAACTGCTTCTTTTAAAATGGCAAAAACTTGCGTCTGTGTATCATCACCTCTTGGCAATAAACGCATATTGTCTCTCCTTTCGTAAAATTAAGCAGTAATACAGCGCATGCCTCCCATATAAGGTTGTAAAACATCTGGAATAATAATTGATCCATCAGCCTGTTGATAATTTTCAAGTACGGCAATAAGACAACGTCCAACAGCCGTACCAGAACCATTAAGGCTATGAACAAAATGCAATTTTTTATCGCCGTCTTTACGATAGCGCGCATTCATACGACGACCTTGAAAATCTCCACAAACTGAACAGCTAGAAATTTCACGATAACATTCTTGACCAGGAAGCCAAACCTCGATGTCATAGGTTTTACGCGCTGCAAACCCCATATCACCCGTAGAAAGAACCACTGTGCGAAAAGGCAAACCAAGCCGTTTTAATATATCTTCTGCACATTCTGTCATACGTTCCAATTCAATTAAAGACTGCTCTTCACTGGTAATCGAGACCATTTCAACTTTCCAAAATTGATGCTGACGCAACATACCGCGCGTATCACGACCGGCTGCTCCCGCCTCTGAACGAAAACAGGGAGATAAAGAAGAAAATCGCAGTGGTAAATCTGATATTTCAAGAATTTCATCGTTGACCAAATTGGTTAATGGCACTTCTGCTGTGGAAATAAGCCATCGACCATCTGTTGTACGAAAAAGGTCTTCAGCAAATTTCGGTAATTGTGCTGCTCCGTAAACAATCTCATCACGAACAAGAAGAGGTGTTGAGACTTCTGTGTAACCATTCTCATTGACATGCACATCAAGCATAAATTGGCCTAATGCTCGTTCTAGCCGTGCTAACGCCCCTGAAAGTACTGTAAAACGTGTTCCAGACAAACGACTAGCTCGTTCAAAATTCATCTGTTTGAGATCTTGACCAAGATCAAAATGTTCCTTTGGTGTAAAATTAAATGTTGGAGGTGTACCAAAATGTCGAATGACGACATTATCACTTTCATCTTTACCTTCTGGAACATCATCTAATGGAATATTTGGAAGTGCTGAAAGAAGTTTCTCAAGACTCTCCGTCAGTTGTTTTTCTTCCACTGTTGCAGAGGAAAGAAAAGCTTTAATCTCTTCAACTTCAGCTCTAAGACGTTCAGCCATTTGCTGATCAGATACAGCCAAAGCCTGTCCTATTTCCTTTGAAACAGCATTGCGACGTTCCTGCGCCAATTGCACCTTAGCAATATGCGACCGACGTGCAAGATCAAGTTGTATTAACCTTTCAGCTTGTGGCTCAAGACCTCTACTTACGAGTGCTTTATCTAATTTCTCAGGATTGTCACGAATCCACTTAATATCAAGCATAAAAATTCCTCATTTATATTGTTTTTATTCATTCCTTATCGCATAAGATTATACACTTTTCTTAAGCGGATTTTCTTCTCTTTTCTATACTGTAAGCAATTAAAATTGAAATCTCGTAAAGTGCTATCGTTGGTAAAGCCACTGCAAACATCGTAAAAAAATCCGACGGCGTTATGATTGCCGCAATGATAAAAGAGAGCAAAATAGCCCATTTTCGTTTAGAAACCAAATCATGAGACGTTAAAAATCCAATTTTTGTTAAAAGACTGATGACAAGAGGTAATTGAAAAATCAAACCAAAAATTAGGATAAATGATGTCATAAAGCCCAAATAATCAGAAATACGCACTATAAACTCTATTTTTAAATGAACATCTGGAAGAAATTGTTGAGAAAGGCTAAACCATAGTATTATTGGCGCTAATAGACCATAAACAAACGCTCCCCCAATACAAAATAAAATAGGCCCCCCAATGAGAAATGGTAAAAAAGCCATCCGCTCATTTTTATAAAGCCCTGGTGCAATAAAACTATAAAACTGAAAAGCCGTATAGGGAAAAGATAAAATAATTCCCCCAAAAGCAGAAAGTTTCATCTTCGTTAAAAAAGTTTCCCATACTTGCGTTGATTGCAAACGAATACCCTCAGGGTTACCCCCTGCTATTTTCATTGCCCACTGATATGGCCATAGTAAAAAATTTAAGATATAATCTTTAACAAGAAAACACATCATAAAAGCGATCATAAATGCAACCAAAGCAGAAATAATTCGCTGACGAAGTTCAATTAAATGTTCTAAAAGTGGAGTCATATTAGCATCAACTTCATCTTTTTTTACATTCATGACACATCTTCTTTTTTTTATCTTTAGGAGAAACAAAAATGTTTTCAGAATGATGAGAAGCTATAGAAACTGTCATATCTTTCTTGATTACCTTTTGATCACATTCCAAAATTTCTTTATCTTTTTTAAATTTATGATGTGTTTCCTTAACATCCCAATTATCGTGGATATCCTCTAATATATTTTGAGTGGGATCAAAAGTTTCTGCCAACTTCTTGCTTGAATCGCTAATATCCGAACATACTTTTTGCAAATCATCGCGCTCGATTTGTCTTATTGCATCATCAAACTGATGACGAAGTTCATTTGCTGTTGAATACACATACGCTCTTATCTTTGCTACTGTCTTTAATATTTTAGGTAAATCTTTTGGTCCAACGACAATGATGAGAACAAGTAAGATTACGATAAACTCTGGTCCGTCAATCCCAAACATCTCTTAATTCGACTTTCTCATCAAAAAATATTGCACAATGATGATTGCGTTTTTGTTACTGTTTTTTAGCAACAGATGTTTTGCTTTTTTTAGAAGCAGAAGAAACCTTTCTGCGCGCTGTTGCATGTTTTACCGATAACGGCTGAGATTGTTGAGATTCTACATCAATCATTTGGGAACTAGGAGCCATTTCAACTTTATCCTCAATGCTATCATCTTCTTCCTTCATATTTTTTTTGAAGGCTTTAATTCCTTTAGCAACATCGCCCATTAATTCAGAAATTTTACCGCGACCGAAAAGCACAAAGATAATCAATAAAATTATAATTAAATGCGTTGGTGAAAAAATATTACCCATTATTCTCTCTAACTTTATGCTTTTAAATTTGATTTCATTTATTCATGCTTCCTCTGAAGAATGTATCAAATATAATATCTTACTTATATATTTTCTTCTTAACTTAAAAGCAATTACACGCTTTTATTGCAAAAAGAACTTTTTATCCTCTCATCCTTTTTTAGCGTATTATAACACAAACCATTCAAAAATGATAAACCACTTCATACAAAGTTCAAAACACTTAAAAACTTTTCTAAAATAACTTCATCTGATCTCTTAGGTTACTCATCTTCCTGTAAATACTATAGCCAATGTCTTTCCTTTTAAACAATGTTGTACGTATCATTACAAACATTTCCGCCAAATTATCCTTTACTGATAAAAATCATAACATGCTGTAAAACATTTTACGTATTCAATTAAAAAAATCAGAAAGAAAAATCTCTAAAAAACTTTCTTAACACATCATCGGTCTCTTCAAAAACGATCATCTTACGCACAACATTTATTCTTTGCGTTGGGGTAGGAATTTTATCATCCATTATTCCATATACAATACGAAATATGAGCCATCATCGTATTTAATTAACTATCTGTCGTGTAAATAAAAACTATTAGCGGAAAGAGTAAAAATGTACTTTATGAACCAACTCAAGTGCCAAAAGGTATGGCAATACTGCTAAAAAATAAAAAAGGTACCAGCTTGTGCCTTTATTCAGTAAAATACCTCCATATAACCAGCTCTCTAAGCCACGGCATGCTCTAACTATTACAAGTCTCCGGATTCTGGGCATGCGTTCTCATAATATCATGTGTTTAACCTATCTCAGTATTGAAACCAGAATGGGCATTAATAGAAAATTATATTCAATCAAAAGCATGGAATCGAAGCATAATTCATGTAAAAAGAATTTCTTATCCTCGCCTTTTTTATAAGATTTCCTTATAAAGCCGCTCGATAATACAGTGTTAGAGATAAATAAACCTATTTACTTTAGTTTAAAATTCTCATTTTATTGAAATAGCTTGCAGAGTGCATATCAATTTTCAAAAGTTTTATTTTAGCGTCATACACAATAACCTAGCCATTTAGCGTGTATAATGTAAAGCTTTGGCTCCGCTTAAAGCAATGAGATTCATTCATACTTTTACAAAAATCTATCACTATAACACCAGCACTTTATTGCTCTCTCCATAATTTTACGCTCGCTAAAAAACTGATCAATGTAACAATGTTTTTATCAAGCATTTGAAATTCTTTAATCTTTAAACAAGCAAATTTATGAATGAATTTGAAAGATACCCTTCAATTTTTCAACAAACTTCACTAATATTCTCGTTAATTGAGTGTTTTTTATAGTCTTCCTAGAAGAGTCCGCGATCATAAAAAATTTCTCTTACAACATAAATATCTCTATTGAAATGTTTGATCTCTTCTTGTCTATCTTTCATATAAAAAAATTAAAATTTTAATGATTAATCTCATTATATAAAAATAGCTCTGTGAATAAATGCTCTGATGACATTAATATTTTTTCTGTAGTGTATAATGTGGGAGTGAGGGTATTGTTTGATTTCTACAAGAGTATTTTTATGGATATCAATTCTATTATTCTATGCTAATAATCCGGTACAGTTATACATATGATAGAGTTTACTCCATGAATTATCGGCATATTTATCATGCTGGCAATTTTGCTGATGTTTTTAAACACATTATTGTCACTCGCATTGTAGAATATCTCAAACGCAAAGAAAAAGCTTTTCGCGTTATAGATACGCATGCTGGAATCGGTATTTATGACCTTTCTTCTTTAGAAGCACATAAAACAGGAGAGTGGCGCGAAGGTGTCCAACGACTTTTTTCAACTCCTATCCCAGAAGATTTAAAAACACTCCTTTGTCCATGGTGTGACATCATTGATGCCCTCAATAAAGGGGAAAAAGAAATTGTATTTTATCCTGGATCTCCTGTTCTTATTCGTCAATTATTACGGAAACAAGATCGCCTCACCGCAATAGAATTGCACAATGAAGATTATCATATTTTAGCAAAAAACTTTGCAGGAGATTATCAGACAAAAGTTCTGCATTTAGATGGTTGGCTTTCCTTAAATGCTCATGTACCACCAAAAGAAAAACGTGGGTTTATCCTTGTTGACCCTCCCTTTGAAAAAGCTGGTGAGTTTTCCCGCCTTATTGAGGGATTAACGAAAGCCTATCGTCGCTTTTCTGGAGGGATCTACGCTTTATGGTATCCTGTTAAATATGACAAAGAAATTGAAAGTTTTCTTCACGCGCTTTATCAAACCGGAATTCCTAAGATTCTACAGCTTGAAATGCGTATCCGAAAAAGTTCAAGTCCACCGACAATGAATGGAAGTGGTATGATTATTATTAACCCTCCCTACCTTTTGGAAGAAGAAATGAAAAAACTCAGCCCCTTTCTTATCAACCGTCTTGGACAAGATGAAAATGCCAAAATAACTCATAAGTGGCTTCAAAAAGAACATCTATTATTTTAGATCTTTCTCTGATATTTTTCCTAAATCAAATATCATGTTGTAAGATATAAAGACTTTGAATGATAAAGTTCTTTGAATAATACCAACATATTATAGTAGTAAGCTAATAACGATCAGCGTGAATTATTTTTTTAGAAAGCCTATCCTCTTAATCATTATGGATTTCTTATTTCAATCATTTTAATGGATAAATTAGGCAAATTCATAAAGCTGTTTTAAAATAACAACTCTCATATTTTTTTATGAAAGATCGGCTCTCTAAAATCATACTCTTATGTTATAAGATATTATTTATAGAAAAAAATTATAAAGACATGAATAATCATTATTTAATAAAAAAGAATATTTCATATATTAAACAAACAACATATTCGTAATAAACGGAATGGTCCTGAAAAATAATACAAATTATCCGCAAAATGAACGGGAAAATCTTTCTTTTCTCTCTAATATTACATGGCATAATGCCAATCAAAGCAATGAGAAAAATCAATTCCAGGGTATCAAGTTCATACAAGAGTTTGTTAGACACCTTCCGCATAAGCCTGGGGTTTACCGGATGATTGGTGAAAATGGTGATATTCTTTATGTTGGCAAAGCCCGTAATCTCAAAAAACGTGTTTCAAACTATACACGTGAACAAGGACACAATAATCGTATTACCCGCATGATTCGTGCAACATATCATATGGAATTTATCGTCACCCATACAGAAACAGAAGCACTCCTTTTAGAAGCCAATCTCATCAAAAGATTGCATCCACATTTTAATGTACTCCTGCGTGATGATAAAAGTTTCCCTTATATTATGATTACAGATGATCATCGAGTGCCTGCACTTTACAAACATCGTGGTGCTCGAACACGAAAAGCTCACTATTTTGGTCCTTTTGCTTCTGCTGGTGCAGTGACACAAACAGTTCATGTTTTACAACGCGCCTTTTTATTACGAACCTGTACTGATTCAGTTTTTGAAAACCGTACACGCCCCTGTTTGCTTTATCAAATTAAGCGATGTTCTGCACCTTGTACTCATGAAATTAGTGACAGTGATTATAAAGAACTGGTGAAAGGAGCAAAAGCGTTCCTTTCGGGAAAAGATCAATCTATTAAAAGCGATATGGTTCAAGCTATGCATAAAGCCGCAGAAAATCTTGATTTTGAACAAGCAGCTTCCTATCGTGACCGCTTATCAGCCCTTTCTCACATACAAAGCCATCAAGGTATTAATCCTCAAACGATAAAAGAAGCGGATGTATTTGCAATTGCGCAAAAAGAAGGAATGACTTGTATTCAAGTGTTCTTTTTTCGCATGGGGCAAAATTGGGGAAACCGTGCCTATTTTCCTAAAGCAGATCCCTCTTTTTCCCGCACTGAAATTTTAGCGAGTTTTCTTGCCCAATTTTACGATAATAAACCACTTCCCAAAAGTATCCTTTTATCTGAAGAAATTGAAGAAAAAGCACTTCTTACAGAAGCATTTAGTCTCAAAGCAAACCACAAAGTATCCCTCTCTTTACCCAAACAAGGTGAACGGAAAACTCTTGTTAATCGTGCCTATCTCAATGCTCATGAAGCACTTGAACATAAGCTTTCTGAAACAGCCACCCATACAAAATTGCTTCAAGGTCTTGCTAAAACATTCCAACTACCTTTTCCTCCACGCCGGATAGAAGTCTATGACAATTCTCATATCATGGGAACAAATGCTGTAGGGGCTATGATTGTTGCTGGTCAAATGGGATTTATTAAAAATCAATATCGAAAATTCAACATTCGCTCAACAGATATCACGCCTGGCGATGATTTTGGCATGATGAAAGAAGTGATTAAACGAAGATTTTCACGCCTTATCAAAGAGTATGATCTGCCAAATAGAAGTCATGACATAAAAGATGATGATCTTTTTCCCATTTGGCCTGACCTTATCTTAATCGATGGTGGTGAAGGACAAATCAACAGCGTACATGAAATACTTGCTGAGTTACAATTAAATGATCTCTTCACAGTTGTTGGAATCGCCAAAGGTGTTGACCGTCATGCGGGACGTGAACGATTTTTTATAAAAGGTATTCCCCCCTTTACACTTCCTCCACGTGATCCTATCCTCTATTTTTTGCAACGTCTGCGTGATGAAGCACACCGTTTTGCGATTGGAACTCATAGGATAAAACGAAAAAAAGCAACATTCAAAAACCCACTTGATGAAATCGAAAATATCGGTCCGACAAGAAAGCGTGCATTGCTTCATCATTTTGGAAGTGCCAAAGCTGTTGCTAGTGCCTCATTTGAAGATTTAAAAAAAGTTACGGGAATCTCTATGACAATTGCACAAAAAATTCATAACCATTTTCATGAAAAATAGGCTTGTTTCATAACCTTCGCCTTGTTACGTTTAGGAAATATATTCTCTTTCACAAGAATTAAAAATGGCTCCATGAAAAATCATACTTTTTCTTTTCCAAATATTTTAACTTATGCACGAATTGTTGCAGTCCCAATGGTTGTTGCATGCTTTTTTTTAGAAGGGCGACTACAATCAAGTGATATCACTCGCTGGATTGCTGTTTCCATTTTTATCGTTGCATCCATTACTGACTTTCTTGACGGTTACCTTGCTCGTATTTGGGAACAAACATCCAATATTGGTCGCATGTTAGATCCAATCGCCGATAAACTTCTCGTCTCTGCTTGTCTTCTCTTGCTTGCCGCAGACAGTACCATCGCTGGGTGGACACTATGGGCAGCTATTATCATTCTTTGCAGAGAAATTCTTGTATCAGGATTACGTGAATATTTGGCTGAGTTAAAAGTTAGTGTTCCTGTCTCTCGTCTTGCAAAATGGAAAACTTTTGTACAGATGATCGCTATTGTATTTCTTTTAGCTGGACCAGCCGGTAATAAAATTTTCCCTTACACAGTAGAGTTTGGCATTACTATGCTGTGGATTTCTGCCCTCCTTACATTGTGGACAGGGTGGGATTATTTTCGTGCAGGTTTAAAACACGTTATCCTATGAATAGTATGGAATTTTATAATGATGATTTATCTTTTTGTACTTAAATAAGAGATGAGAATAGCATAAGATTGATTTATTTTTATTAATGATAGATCAATAAAATGCTTTTTTGCACATTACAAATAAGGGGGACGTGTAGATAAAAGCTATTCAAAAAAGAGTAAATAGCCTTTATATTTTCGTAAAAGCAGCTGCAATATTAAAAGCTAAAAAAACGATTAATGCTCCATATGCTTTCAAAAAAATCTATAATCTCATAAGCAAAAAACCGAAATATAGTGTTTCGGATTTTTGCTTCTTATATACGCTTTATTATTATAAACGCTTTATTAACCAACAATTTCTACCTCAGGAAACCAAAAGGCGATTTCTGTTTTTGCCGTTTCAGCACTATCGGATCCATGGACAGAATTTTCGCCAATCGATAAAGCATGAACCTTACGAATTGTCCCTTCTTCTGCATCACTAGGATTCGTAGCCCCCATTACTTCACGGTTTTTAGCTATTGCATTTTCACCTTCCAAAACTTGTACAACGGTTGGACCAGAAGACATGAATTCAACCAATTCACTAAAAAAAGGACGTTCTTTATGAACAGCATAAAATTTTTCAGCCTCACGTTTGCTCATCCAGACACGTTTAGACGCAATAACACGTAGCTCCGCATCCTCAAGCATTTTAGTAATTGCGCCAGTCAAATTACGACGGGTTGCGTCTGGTTTAATCATCGAAAAAGTACGCTCTAAAGCCATTTAACCACCTTTATTTCATTTATAATATTCTCTAGCCATTTCTATAGCGAGCAAGGAACCCTTTGCCAAGTGACTCTGCAAAAATCTACACAAATTCTCAAAAACATAGAATAAATTATAAAGAAAACTTTAATAAAAATACCTGCAATTGCTCATCCCATCATAAAGATACGCTACAGAATCTCAATAAATATTGAATCTTCTTTCATAATCTTAAATGCTTCCTATCAAAATTATCATTGAGATCAATTAAAAAATAACCATATCGTTAGAAACTATAGCGTACACCTATAATTCCCTGAAGGGACTGTTTTGTTTTACGCCCTTTAATATAATGGGCCTCACCATATAACTTTAACTTCTCACTCACTAAACTGCTTAAACCTATTCCTAATTTACCTGCATTCCCTGATAAGTCCGTGGTAAATGAATGCCGTTGATTAATTAACGTTTGATTGTCATCTTTATTCTCACGCAACCATGCTGCTGTAATATACGCAAGCGATGAGGAATCCATGTGAAAACCAAATTCATATCCTAAAGATAAACCAACCTCACTGCGTAATGAAGTGAATGGACGCATGTCACCTGTCATGTCATTCGATAACTTGATTTCTTTACCCTCAACTTGCAACCATGTAAATTGTCCATAAGGCTGCAACCAACTGTTCTTTGACGTCTGAAGTCGATAACCTGCTTCAAAGGAGGCGCCCAGCGCCCATTGCCTATAACTTCCTTCAATCCCTAAACCATTCGTTGAAACTGCCTTTAGAGTATTTTGATAATGATTGTATTTTAAAATACCATCGAGATACCATCCACTATGATCCAAATAAGTGACATAAGCGCCAATACCATAAGTATTGATTCCACTGTTACCCCCCCGTGCATGCGCAACACGGGCACGATCATAACTGCCAAAACCACCTATATAAAACTCTCCATTTTCCCACTCGCTTAAACCATTGATCCCCAAAACGATACCGGTCTGATCCAGTTTAAAATCTATATGCTCTGTAACAACACTCTCTTTAGATTTAATCGCATAGCTCCATAAAGCCGTATTCTTTTTACTTTTATCTAGAATTCCTCTTCCCGCACGTACGGTTTGCATTTCATTGTGAAAAACCATCGCTGGCGCCACAGACATAGACAATACCGCATCTGTAGAGGGAGTGGTCAAAAAGTGAGAAACTGAAAGATTCTCACTCAATTGTGGAAAAGGTTGTTCTTTATGAACTGGACGCACAATCATTTGATCGGCTAAAGATTGAGAAGAGATTGAAACAGCAGTTTGTTGTTTTTCATCAGAAAGAGGATGAAGACCTGATGGAGGTAACGCTACAAGAGTCTGATTTTCTTGAGAGGGAGATACAGAAACACTAGAGACATTCTGTGCCCCTCTTAAATGACGTGGAGGTCGTGGTTTAGCTGGTTGCTTTATAGTAGGTTTACGAGAGCCTGTATTTTTTCCTCTAGAAGCAGCACCTTGATCAGATAATGCAAGAGGAATCTTCGTTTTCTTGTTTACACACTGTGTTTCAGTATTCGAACGTGTCGTACCTTCAGAGGCTGAACTTAAATACCAAATTGTAGAATAACCACTAGCATCAGCACATCTTTCTCTCTTTCGTAAAACATACTGATAGGCTCCACCATCAACAGCTGTAATGTCCTTACCCGAAAGATCTTCCAGAGTAAAATTAGCGCCTCCAACTTTATCAGTAACTAAATTAATCCCTGTGACCAAACTATTCTGTTGTGAGAGAGGACCTGTAATTTCACGACCAGAATCTGCAACGCTTATTTTGTGATTACCTGAACCTTCATCAATCGACAAGTAATCACTTGAATTCCCCGTAGCATTAATATTGAATCGAAAATGTAAATCCCCTGAAAGTTTCTTAACATGAAGTGAAATATGTCGTGGATCATACGGTATAGAAGTAAAAATAACAGTCCCTCCGCGCCCCCCTAAATCTTCAATTTCAATCTGAGGTTTTTCTCCCATATTCCGTTCACCAACCTCAAATATTATTTCATCCACTCTGTCCTTCATAGGAATTTTTTTCTTAGTCGTATGATTTGTCCTATCACCAGCGAATAAATAAAGTTCTCCGTGATCATTGATCCTTACTTCTCCAAGGACATCTTGTATACCAACATGGAACCACGATTTAGCAAAGTTGTTAATAGTCAGACCATCCACAAACCCTTCAGGATATACAACTTGAATAGCATGATCTTTCAAATTAGTAGCATAAGATTCTCCTAACGCTAAAACGTGTTGTCTCCCATTCCCAGAAACCTGAGCATACATTGATTTCCCTCCCTCTTTTCTTTGTCCTGCATAAAGATTTTGTTCTCCGTTATCTCCCACTTTCGTATACCAAACCCACGCTCCATCATACACATTCTGCTGTCCAACTGTTCCACCATCCCCAGTAACTGTGGAATTATATGCACTACTTTTTCTCTCCACGCTTGTAAGATCAATATATGGCTCTTCATGAATAAACTGCTGACCTCCCAAAATTTTGGCGTTCATTGCAATTCCTGCTCGTGTAACTATTTGTATCCCTCCTTTTTTAATAGTAGAACCTACAGAAGTTTCTCCATTTTCAACAAGCTCTATATCACCATATTCAATCGTAATATTATTTTTGAAAAAACTAGCAATCTGTTCTAATTTTTTTTCTTCCTCTTCTCTATTTACCACATGTGTTGCTCTTGTTAGCACTCTATTCCTACTCTCAACTACACTTGCAGATTGCACAAGATAACTACTGATCATCAATACTGAAAAACTTAATTTGTATTTATACCGCATTATCCACACTCCACTCTCAATTATTTAGAAAAATACCCCGCGGCTACATAGGTAGCTCGTTTTAGATTGTATCATAATGTGTTTTATTTATGTCTAAATACAATTTTTTAGTGTATTTTTTAATTTAAACAACTTTAAGTTGTTTATCTATAAACCACTAAAAAGCTCTAACTTAAGGCAGAAAATTGAATAAAATTCAAAGTGTTTACTTAAATTCAAGGAATAATTTGCATATCTGGAATTATAGATGAAAAAAATGCTCGTGCCCTTTAATGGCGCCCCCCTTCACGTAAAACAAAACGCCATTGGGTTGTACATTCACGCACTTGTTTTAAAGAGACATCTCTCAATGCACTCAAGCCCATTTCGCGACGTCATCCATGAATGGTATACCGGTAAAGCCATTGACCCCCAATCTTTACGCTTATGAAGAAGCGGGCCGGTATCATCATACACTTTGCCATCCCAATGTTGTGATAGCCCTTGACACTAGAGACGATTCATCAGAGACATTTTTACTTCTTTTTTGTATAGTTTTTATACACACCTTCATCCCGCTTGCGATGTGCCAAGCGAATAATTTTGATTGATTCAACATAAACAGATTTGGAATGAGAGAATCCTATGATTTTTGTGACTCTCATTCACCATGCATAGAAATGAATTATTATTATAAATTCAGTATGTTGCCTTTAAAAGAAAGAGTATAAAGACATTTCTACTATTTGAGAAAGTCCTTACACTCTCGAGAAGACATAGCCGAACGTTATCTGTTTAAGTTTGCAAAACAATTACATTTGTAAAGTTAATCAGCCATGCACACATATTTAGAAACTATAGCGTAATCCTAAAATACCTTGAAGAGCATTCTTAATCTTATGTCCTTTTAGATAATGTGCTTCCGCATAAAGTGTTAGTTTATCATTGACCGAACCGTTTAAACCAATTCCCAATTTACCCGCACTGCCTGACAAATCTGTAATAAATTTATACTGGTTATTAATTGTCGTATAATTATTATTTATATTCTCACGCAACCAAGCTGCCATAATGTAAGCTGTTAATGAAGTTTCTGAACTCACAAAAAATTCATGTCCTGCAGTCAATCCAACTTCACTGCGGAATGAAGTTAATGGGCTTAGATCACCTATCATTCCATTGGAAAGTTTTATTCTTTTACCTTCAACCTGCAAACCTGTTAGCTTGATATAAGGCTGCATCCAAGTATTCTGTGCCGGTTCAAAATAACAACCAATCTCAAATGATCCACCTATCGCCCACTGATTGTAATGACTTTGAATGGCTAAACCATTCGTTGATATGGCTTTCAAATTATTTCGGTAATAATTATATTTCAAAACACCATCCATATACCATCCGCGATGATCAAAATAAGTTGCGTAAGTTCCAATGCTATAAGAGCTCAGATCACTATTACCACCTCGTGCATGAGAAATACGTGCTTGATCATAACTACCGAAACCACCAACATACAACTCTCCATGCCTTAATTCACTCAACTGATCAGCACCAAAAACTAAACCTGTTTGCCCAAGCTTAAAGTGTGTATGGCCTGTCGCAACACGTTCTCTGCTCTTAATCCCATAAGTCCATAGTTCGATATCTTTCTTATTTCTGTCCCAAATTTTTCTACCATTCCGTATAATTTGCAACTCATTATTAAAAATAAGTCCAGGAACTACGGACAACGTTAATACTGCATCTGTAGAGGGTGTCGTTGTTGTTTCACCAGGAACAAAAGGATTTTCCGGATCTGGAATAGAGGTTTCTGGTCCACTGAGGCGATCTGCAGATAAAAACCAAACTTTTCCATTTTCATCCTTTCTTTCTTTCAAATCATACATATAAGTTCCACCATCAATGGCGTTAATTTTGTCACCCTTAAGATCTGTCAGTGTAAAATGTGCTCCACCACTTTGATCCATAATTAAATCACGCTTATTTGAAAAAGGATCCGTGATTTCAACTCCAGAATCAGCAACACTTATCGTATGATTCCCAGCACCTTTCTCAACCAAGAGATAATCACCACGGTTATGGGCAATCGTAGTATTGAACGCGAAATGTAAATTTCCTGAAAGATTATTCACATGAAGCTGAGAATAATATGGATCAGAACCTGTAAACGAAAAAATAACACTCCCTTCACCACTTAATTTTTGTATCAAAGAACTTTTTCCATCAAACTCATCAGTAATAGAGTACAGTTTTGTATCTTTTCCATTTAAAATAATATCTTCTACTATGGTATGATGTTGATCATTCCCAGCATAAAGATGGATCTGCCCAGAATGATTTAACTGTGTCTTTCCTTCTAATGTTGCCCCAGCATGCACCCATGATTTTGTTTGATCATTCATTGTTAGATTTTTTACAGATCCATCAGTATATATTTCCTGAATAGCACTCTCATTTAAAATAACTCCAATAGCCTGACCGCCTTTTAAGATACGTTGTTTACCACCGCCAAAAACTTCTGTGTCAAATGCAAAACCACCATTTTTTGCACTTTGAGACTTTTGTCCAACCTCTTGGACACCCCCTTGCATAACTTTCGTATTCCAAACTTTTCCGCCATCATATACTTTTTGTTGGCCTAGTGTTTCATCTTGACCATAAATGATAGTATGAGAAGCACTACTCCCTTTAACCTCTTCTCCAACATCCCCCTCCCCGAAAACAAGTTGCTCACCACCATAAATTTTAGTCCCCTCTACTTTTCCTCCATTTCCAACACTTTGTTGTCCACCTTCTTTAACGACTGCATTTTTCGAAAAGCCTTGTTTTCCCTTTAAAGCCTCAACATTTTCAATTCCGCCATGTTCAATTTTACTATCCTCACTGAGTCCTCCTGCATACACATAAAGCTCTGCACCATTCCTTACTGTGTTATTAATGGATCGCCCTGGGCTATCAATCTCACCATCATTTGAAATGTATGCTTTACCTTCATTATCAAGAATATAATTTTCTAACAGTGCCCCATCTTTAATGGAAATAAGTTCAGGTTTTTTAAGAATTTTAGTATTGTGTTCTTGTACATTATTTTCAACATTTTCACGATGACTGCTGTCAAGCTCCTGTTGACTCACAAACACTCTAGCGCCCTTATCCTCAGTAAAATCGCTAGGCTTTTTTAAAAAGTCTAATTCATTACGCGCCCTTATAATAACATCATTAGATGCTCCAAGTATGCATCTTCCCGTTTTCATATCCTCATTGTATTGATCCTGAAATATTTTGCTATTTTCATAACTTGAAGATTGACAAAAAAGCGGTATCCCCCTCTCATTTGCAGCAGCAGCCTGCACAAAACAGCTGCTCAACATGAGTATCCAACAATGTCGTTTCCATTTATATTGTAGAGCCATATCCTCCCCCCTTTCACGCCTGCATAGACACTGAACGTAATTAGCTCTACAAAACATATTTTCAACCTTAGATTGCAATAATCCTTCTTAAAAATCCCCCTTATCTCATAAAAAACCGTTCTTTATAGTTTTTAAATACTTTTTTGATCAAGAATATAAGGGCGTTTTTATAGTGCTTCTTTAGCATTTCCTCAGAATTTTCTTATCAAAAAAAGTAATGCATAATCAAGTATATAAGGGAATACAGTTTATCATGAACAACGAAGCTGCGTGCTCTGAAAAATTGTTCTCTGATGCTGCATTAAAAACTTAAAAAAACTAATCATACATTTAAAGATAACTAAAAAATAACCATATAATTAGAAAATATAGCGTACACCTAAAATACCCTGAAGGGACTGTTTTGTTTTACGCCCTTTAATATAATGTGCCTCACCATATAACTTTAACTTCTCACTCACTAAACTGCTTAAACCTATTCCTAATTTACCTGCATTCCCCGATAAGTCAGTGGTAAATGGATGGCGTTGATTAATCAAGGTATGATTGTCATCTTTATTCTCACGCAACCATGCTGCTGTAATATACGCAAGTGATGAGGAATCTATGCGAGAACCAAATTCATATCCTAAAGATAAGCCAACCTCACTGCGTAATGAAGTGAATGGACGCATGTCACCTGTCATGCCATTCGATAACTTGATTTCTTTACCCTCAACTTGTAACCATGTAAATTGTCCATAAGGCTGTAACCAACTGTTCTTTGACGTCTTAAGTCGATAACCAGCTTCAAAGGAAGTTCCCAATGCCCTTTGAGTATATGTTCCTTCAATCTCTAAACCATTCGTTGAAACGGCTTTTAGGGTATTTTGATAATGATTGTATTTTAAAATACCATCGAGATACCATCCACTATGATCCAAATAAGTGACATAAGCGCCAATACCATAAGTATTGATTCCACTGTTACCCCCCCGTGCATGCGCAACACGGGCACGATCATAACTGCCAAAACCACCTATATAAAACTCTCCATTTTCCCACTCGCTTAAACCATTGATCCCCAAAACGATACCGGTCTGATCCAGTTTAAAATCTATATGCTCTGTAACAACACTCTCTTTAGATTTAATCGCATAGCTCCATAAAGCCGTATTCTTTTTACTTTTATCTAGAATTCCTCTTCCCGCACGTACGGTTTGCATTTCATTGTGAAAAACCATCGCTGGCGCCACAGACATAGACAATACCGCATCTGTAGAGGGAGTGGTCAAAAAGTGAGAAACTGAAAGATTCTCACTCAATTGTGGAAAAGGTTGTTCTTTATGAACTGGACGCACAATCATTTGATCGGCTAAAGATTGAGAAGAGGTTAAAACAGCAGTTTGTTGTTTTTCATCAGAAAGAGGATGAGAACTTCCTGAACCTAAGACTTCAGTAACGTGACTTCTAAGAGAGGAAATAGTTGGAGATACAGAAGCCTGAGATTTTTGCCTTAAGTTTTGGCGGTTTTTTCTTCGACATGGCAATTTAATAGCATGCTCTTGTGGTGCTGTAATCGTTGAAAGAGAAGAAACTGATTGATTTTGATTTAAATGCCGCATAGATCTGCTTCTGCGTGGCGCACTATCCATGTAAACTGCAGTCAAATACCAAATTTTTCCCTCTTCATTCTCAATATTTTTGTGTTTTAAGCCATAAGTATAAGTTCCTCCATCAACCATTACAGTTTTTGCGCCAGAAAAACTTTGTAGAGTAAAAGATGCGCTACCACTTTGATCAAAAATTAAATCAAGTCCTGCTGAAGAAGGATCAACAACTTCAATACCAGAATCTACGGCACTTATTGTGTGAAAACCACTCCCATTCTCAATAAAGAGGTAATCACCTTTTCCTTCTGCAAGGCTGACATTAAAATCGAAGTGTAGACTCCCTGCTAGATTATTAATATAAAGCTGAGAGTAATATAAATCATCTTCAGAAGAGGTGAAAATGACTTTTCCTACACCGCTTAACTGCTGAATGCGTGTACTTTTGTCGTCAACCCCACGAGCAACGGAGTATAATTGAGCGTCTTCTCCATTTAATTCAATGTTTTCTACTATAGTTTGTTGACCATCACCTCCAGCATCAAGATAGATCCCACCAAAATCTTGAACTTTTATTTCTCCTCCTAATATTGCACTAGGAGAAATCCATGAATTGGCATTACCTTCAATCGTTAGATTCTTCACAATTCCACCCGCATAGACTTCTTGAACACCACCAGTGCGTAAAATTACTCTATTCGCTTCACCCCCTGCTAAAACACGCTGCATACCCTCTGAAAAAACTTCAGTATTTACGGCTAAACCACCACTCTTTTGTATAAAATCATCATCATCTGCGAACCACTTAGCAAGAGTTTGTATTCCTCCACTCATCACTTTTGTTCCCACAGCCATCCCATCATCATATACATTCTGCTGTCCTGGCGTATCACCTTGACCATAAAGTGTCGTGTTATAAGCGCTGCTCCCCACAATTCCACCATTTACATAACCATCTCCGAAAACAAGCTGCTCCCCACCATAAATTTCAGCTCTCAATGCGGTTCCTCCTCCCTCCACTCTTTGTTTTCCACCCTCGTAAATAATCGTAAATTCTGAAATCCCTTGTTCCCCTACAATCTCAACACCACCATTTTCAATTGTCGTATTCTTACTGAAACCACCAGCTTCAACATAAAGTCTTCCTGATCCCTGAATTGTATTGTTAATGGACTTCTTAAGAACACCTCGCTCTCCATCATCAGAGATATAAACTACGTTATCATCACCGAGCAAAGAGCTTTGTAGAATTCCTCCTCCTTCGCCAATACTGTAATCAATTACATCAGAGATACTAAAATCTTTTGACGATGTCATATTTTCTTCTTTTTCAGGAAGCTTATCTATAGGTGACTCCGCATAAGGTGAAGAGATTACAGGAGCAAAAGTTATTTGTGACGTAGCCAAATACCAAGTCTTTGCCCCATTATCATCTTTTGTCTTTAAGCCATACATGTAGACTCCATTATCAATCGTACTCGTCTCTTCTCCAGAAAAATCTATCAGAGTAAAATGCGCATTTCCGCTTTGATCATGAATTAAATCAAGTTCCAAAACTAAATTCTGATCTTGTAGAGGAGAATTGGTAATTTCAACACCAGAATCGATAACGCTTATGGTGTGATGACCTGCTCCTCTTTTTATGAGAAGATAATCACCGCGCTGTTCTACAAAATTAGTATTAAACCTAAAATGTAAATTACCTGAAAGATTACCGACCTCAAGTTTAGAATAATGTGGATTAAACACGGTAGAAGTAAAAATAACGCGTCCATTCCCGCTTAAATCCTCAATCAAAGAGCTTTCACCGTCTATCTTGGAAGCAATAGAGTATAATGTGGTATCTTTGTCATTTAAAACAATTTTTTCTACTTCAGTACGAGATCGCTCAGTACCAGCATAAAGATAAATCCGTCCAGAATCATGAATCATAGTGCTTCCTTCTAATGTTGCACCAAAATGTAACCACGATTGTGCTTGATCCTTAATTATTAAATCTTTTACATAGCCTCCTAAATCTATTGCTTGGAAAGCATTCCCTTGTAAGAGAACACCAATCGCAATTCCTCCCGCTAAAACGTGTTGCTCTCCACCAGAAAAGACCTTCGTATCAAATGCAAAACTGCTATAATGGTCTAGATCTTCTTCCACAAAAAGATTTTGTACCCCTCCTTCCATGATCTTTGTGCTAAAAACCTCTCCATCATCATATACATTCTGGTATCCTAACACTCCATTTTTACCAGAAACGATAGTGTCATAGGCACTGCTTCTTACCATCTCACCTTTGATATCAGACTTTCCTGAAACAAACTGCTCACCACCGTAAATTTTAACCCCTTCAGCTTTTCCCCCATCTTCAACCTTTTGTTTTCCCCCTTTCTTAACTGTACTATCCTGTGAAAGACCCTGTGTTCTAACAAGCTCAGTGCCGCCTCTTTGAATTGTTGTATACAAGCTAAAACCACCGTGATAAACGGAGATCTTTCCACTGTCTTTAACTGTATTACTAATCGAAGTTTCTCCAGTGCTTTCAACTTTCTCACTGTTACTATCAAAGCTAGGATCAGCAATCGTAACAATCATTCCCTTTTCAATTGTGCGTTCTGTGAGATCATTCGATAATGAAGCTATAGCAGATGGTTGCAAGCTAAAATCAGAAAATAAAGAGGTATTTGTCTCATCAAGAGCATAATTCGCATCTAAATACCAAATTTTACCATTGCTCTCATTTTTTCTCTGTTTCAAACTGTACATGTAAGTTCCGGCATCAATAGCTTTGATTTTTTCACCAAAAGTGTTTGTCAGAGTAAAATGAGCGTTTCCACTATGATCAGAAATTAATGTAAATCTTCTGTGGGAAGGGATTGTGATCTCACCCCCAGAATCAGTAATACTTACTGTATGATAACCTGAACCACTTTCTTTAATGACAAGATAATCACTAAGGTGCTTGGCAAAATTGACATTAAAATTGAAATGTAAAGAACCTGAAAGATCATCAATATTAAGCTGAGAATAATGCTTATTAGTCCCTAAAGACGTAAAAATAACTCTGCCACTTCCCGTTAAATTCTGGACATTAACCTGAGGTTTTTTGCTGTTATCTTCAGACGCAATAATGTATAGTTTGGTATCTTCTCCATTTAAATTAAGATTGTCTACTTCCGTAACAGCTTCACCATTTCCAGCATAAAGATAGAGGTTGCCAAAATTATTAACATTTGTATTTTCACCTAATATCGCACCAGCAAAAACCCATGATTTTGCTTGATGATTAATTGTTAGATTATCCACGTATCCAGAATCATATATCTTCTGAGTAGCTCTATCGTATAAAGTAACTTCGCTCGCATTCCCTCCTGCTAAGATATTCTGCGCACCATTTTTAAAAAGTTCTGTACTCAGTGCAAAAGCCCCTTCATTTATTGTAAAATCCTCACCCTCTATATCAGTATCTTCTGCAAAGCCGTTATTAGAATTCTCTTTACCATCAAGATTCTGGACACCTCCTTTCATAACCTTTGTGTCAACAGCCATCCCACCACTATAGACACTTTGTAGTCCTAGCATTCCATTTTCAGCATAAATTTCGGTGTTATAAGCACTACTTGCCTTATCTTTTCGCGATAAACCAGATCCAAGGCTTCCCTTACCAAAAATAATCTGCTCGCCACCATGGATTTGAGCCCCTTCTGCATTTGCACCACTCTCAACAATTTGTTTACCACCTTTTTTTACAGTGGCATATTCCGAACTGCTCAAGTTTTGTACAACCTCAATCCCACCATGCTCAATTGTTGTATCTCTACTAACACTTGCTGCATCAATGTAGAGTTTTCCCCCTTCTCTAACCGTATTATTAATGGAATAAGCTGCATCTTTATAGTTAAAGCTATTTATTTCAGAACCTTCAGAGTCACGGTTAGTAATATAGATCGCAGCACCATCGCTTATTATTGAATTTGTGAGGACTTCAAAGAATAGCTTTTCTAATCTCTTCCTTTCCTCTTCTGAAAGATCACTTCCTTCTACTGTCTGTTTATTCTCTATCTTTTTTGATTCCCCCTTTTTTTCTTTTAGTCCCCTCACTTCCGATAACAACTTTCTTGTCTCTTCTAGGTGTTCACTGATACTTACTGGTGTTAATAACTTTTCTTTTGGTGTCGCTACTCCATCTGCACTCGCAATCTTGACAAAAAAACCACTGGTTATTAATGCACAAAAACTTAATTTCAATTTGCGTTGCATTATTCACACTCCATAATTTTAAATTTAAATTCTCCCATTTAGAAAAAAGTGCATAGACCAAAACAACTCAATGCAATTGCTCAACCTCATGTTTTTTTAAGATAACAAAGCATTCGATGGATTAAACTCTGACAGATCAAATATACATCATGTGTTTTAAAATGCATGCACAGCTAAAAGATTTAATTTGTTTTAGATACACTTTAAAAGTGTTATAATTGCATCCATGAAAAATATTTTTAATATTTTAAGACACTAAACACCGATCTACGAATAAGATTGATTCCTTAATAGATAAAAATAGCATTAAACTTTAAAGGAAACAGCAATGTGAATGAGAGCTGCGTTTATGTCCACCTATTGCCATCTTCTACAGCATTTAAAGCAGTGTCTTTATTTTATTCAATATGGATAATATATAGACCACTTATTCATACTCATCAGTCCATAATCATTATTCTAATATATAACGAAGTGTCACAATATTGACTCGACACTGATTTGAAATTTCTATAGTTATAGTCAGTTAACTCGTCATTTGATTTGTCATATACTGAAAGGGACATTCTATTCATGTCTATAAACTCAGAAATGAAAGCTACAAGCAACAGAAATTCCCCTCGTCGCATTTTGTTTGCAAGCCTTATTGGCCCAACAATTGAATTCTTTGATTTCTATGTCTTTGCCACTGCCGCAGCTCTCATATTTCCTCATGTGTTTTTTCCAACACAAAATGATCAGATTGCCATTTTACAATCTTTCCTGATCTTTGGAGCGGCCTTTTTTGCTCGGCCCTTTGGATCAATTGTTTTTGGACATTTTGGAGATAAAATTGGAAGAAAAGCAACACTTATTGCTTCTCTTCTCACAATGGGGCTTTCAACAGTCATTATTGGTTTTCTTCCTACTTATGAAACCGCTGGATGGTTTGCCCCTTTCCTCTTGACCTTGTGCCGTATTGGACAGGGAATGGGATTAGGAGGAGAATGGGGAGGAGCTGTTTTGCTCGCAACAGAAAATGCCCCTCCAGAAAAGCGCGGCTGGTACGCGATGTTCCCCCAATTGGGTGTTCCAATCGGTTTATTTTTATCTATTGCCGTTTATTTAGGTCTGTTGCATTTCCTTGATCATGAAGAACTTTTAGCTTGGGGATGGCGCATTCCTTTTATTGCTTCAGTTGTTTTTATGATTATAGGATTATGGATCCGTCTTTCAATCAATGAAACTGTTCAATTCAAAAAAACTCTTGAAAGTAAAGAACGTGTCAAAGTTCCTATCATCGATGTCTTTTTAAAATGTCCACGAATCCTATTTCTTGGAATATTTTCTGGTATGGCAACATTTGTTTTGTTTTACTTGGTCACTGCATATTTGTTAAGCTACTCAACAAACCATCTGCAATTGCCATTTTATCAAGCTCTTCAAGTCGAAATTGTTGGTGCTATTTTCTGTGGAATTTTTACTGTCATCACTGGAAAACTCGCTGATCGTATTAGACGTCGAACTTTGATGATTTGGGTTACAATCATCACCGGTATCTATTCTTTTGCAATTCCTTATTTCTTAAATTCTGGAGTTATAGGAGTCCTTGCAATGTCTGTTATCGGTTTGTCTATCATGGGGATGATATACAGTCCTCTTGGTGCTGTTTTGGCTTCACCATACCCAACAGCAATTCGATATACTGGTTCTTCTATTACTTTCAACTTATCGGGTATCGTAGGAGCCTCTCTTGCGCCTTATATTGCAGAATATCTGGTACAACATTTTGATACATCTTATATCGGCTATTATTTGCTTCTTGCTTCTTTTATTTCACTGATTTGCTTCGTCGGATTTACAGATGATGAAATATCCAACTAAAATATAATAAAGAAGAATAAAATAAGTACTGGCAGCAAAAATGCTGCCAGTTTCATTTTTAAAGACAGGGGTTGAGGTATTTTCCACCACAATATTCCCGCGAACAAGGCACTCAAAAAGAAAAATAAAAAATCTGCAATATTGCTTATATAAGAAACAGCAAACATTTCTGATAAGATATGCGTTGTCCCCAACCATGAAACGCAAAAGAAGGACAACATCACAGCCCATAAAACAAGCAAAATTCGATCAATAATCATCATTATGGCGTTTCATTTTTTTAATTATAGTCCATATATTTAACATGCCTAAAAGAAAAATCACAATAAAAACCCAACGCCCTCCCCCTGAGCCTTCCGTAATAAAAAGTGAAGGATTTACTATTCCCAGTAATCCTATAAAAATCAGAACAATAGATACGAGACGCATTAAACCTGTTTTTCCCAGCGACGATCTTCAGTCTGTTGCCAATACGTTAAATTATGATTTTCCATTTTATATTTTTTCCACTGTGCACGAACGAGATTCAACTGCTCTTCACTTTTACCATCAAATATCACGACAAGTCGTTGATAAGCATCAATATCCGAACAAACAGCTCCCTCTATGAGAAAACGAATCTTTGAATCATTCGGATTTTCTTGTCCTGTCGTAAGAAATACAGGCTGAAAGTTTGGATATTGATCACACTCCGTTCCATGTCCAATAAATGATTCATCAGTATAAACCCATAAATGTATATCTATAGAATCGCGTTGTTCTTTACTCACACACTGTATTGTTACTGTACCAAAACGAGCCAATGCACGCTCCACAAGCGTCGGCAAAATATCCTTCAGCGTTGACTGCGTCAAATGATAGAATAAAATATCCAATCTCTTAAGCCTTCATCATTCTTTATAAAAAAGCTAACATCTTTTTAAAAAAACCTCTATATTCCTAATACAAAGGAAACGGTTCAAGATATAAACCCTCTTTTTTGATTGAGATGCATCATCTTTTTGCACGTGTCTTTAAAAGACAATAATTTTTATTTTCAACGTTAATAAAAAGTTTTTTAAGTTATCTTCTAGATTCTTCTAGTTTCTTTGTAGACTATAGTTGAAAATAAAATATAATGTACGGAAAATTTAAAGAGGACCTCATAGGCAATTTTATATTATTTATTTGGTAAAAATATCCAATTCATGAAAGGATATTTTTTCAAACTTTATTACATTTTAACCGAAAGCAGTAAGAATATTTGCTATCGAATTAAAAACTGAGGATTTTCCCCAATTTATGCGTATTATTGAGTTCTACATCCTGAAACGTGTCCTTGTTTTGTTTAGTTCTGTCATGATTGCAGCAGTGGGCGTTAGTTGGACTATACAAATTCTTGCACGGATAAACTTTCTCACAACAAGTAAACAAACACTCCTCACAGTCTTACAATTTTCACTCTCATTGGTTCCTTCTGTTATTTTTCTTGTCATTCCATTTGCATTAGTGATCGCAGTTACAACCATCCTCTCAGCAATGCATCAAGACTCAGAATTTGCTGTCATCAATGCCTCTGGTTTTCCTAAAAGTACTGTTTGGAAACCTATCCTTCTTCTTGCTATTGTTGCATCCTGTATCTCCTTTTCTATAGCTAATTTTGTTGTTCCTCAAGCGCGTCTTCATATGCGACAAATGCTAGCAAGCGCTCATTTTGATCTTATTAATCTATTCATTAGTGAAGGGAGCTTTCAAAAACTCGCCAATAACCTTTACATAGAAATTGGCGAACGAAATCCAAACGGAACACTTGAACGCCTTTTCATTGCCGACCAGCGTGATCCTAAAACTGATCTTTTTTATTATGCAACAGACGCATCCATTGTGAATAATAAAAACGGCAGTTTTCTGGTTCTCAATAACGGTGAAATAGAAAGAGTCAATCATCAAAATAACAGTGTTTCAATCGTGCAATTTAGCTCATATACTTTTAGCCTAGGAGAGTTTATCCCCAGTGATAAAACACCTACTCTTTATCCAAAAGATCGGTCTCTTTCTTATTTACAAAACCCTGACCCAAAAGATCCCTACTATCAACGAAAACCACTCCAATATAAAGCTGAATTTCACCGCAGATTAACACAATGGCTCTACCCTATTGTTTTTTCACTTATTGCATTAGCAGCGGCAGGGGATGTACGCTCCCATCGACAAGCTCGTCATTCCGCAAACCTCTCGGCAATTGCCCTTTCTTTTCTGGTGTATTGGATAGGATATTTTTTCGCAGAAAAATCAAAAAGCGATCTTGCATACGTTCCTCTCCTTTATATTATACCTATAGGAACAAGTGCATTTGTCTTTTTTATGCTTTTAACGAATCATAAAATTGGGCTTCCCACAAAAGTTAATGAGATACTTCAAATCGCTTTTCAAAAAATAATGAACAAATTTGAACATCGAAAATCTCAAGATTCCTCGGATAAAATATCATGATTGGGTGGACACTTGGACGATATTTTTTTATACGTTATCTTAAAATAACTTGTTATTTCTTGGGAAGCATTTTTGTTCTTGCTCTTTTAATCGATTTCACAGAGAATTCCGGTAGGCTATCTTCCCTTCCGCATTATACAGCAAAAGATGCATTTTTCCTCTCTGTTTTACGCATCCCTTTTATCATGCAACAACTTATCCCTTTCATTGCACTCTTTTCTGCAATGGCAACGCTTATCTCGCTCAACAAAAAACTTGAACTTGTGGTGACTCGTTCAATCGGTGTTTCTGCATGGCAATTTCTTATGCCAGCTTGTTTTGGAGCTTTTCTTTTAGGATTATTTTCAATTCTTCTCATTAATCCACTTGCTGCATGGGGATTTTCTCAAGCAGAAAAAAAGATGACTGAATGGCGCAATCACAATGTACTAACACCTCTTCACAATACAAGTATCCACTGGTTAACACAACGTACAAATTTAGGCAGAACAACCATTGGTGCTAAATCTATCACCGATCAAGGACTTTCTCTTCTCGATGCAACCTTTGTACAATACAATGACAATGCAACCGTTAAAAATTGGATTAACGCCCCAAAAGCAACCTTGACTAATGGATTTTGGCAATTAACAAATGGAACAATCTATAAAATAGGGCATCCTCCTGAAAAATTTACCGTGTTGCAAATAAAAACCAATCTAAAACCTGAATTTTTAACGGAACGTTTAGTGAATCCCGCAACTATTCCATTTTACCAATTGCCAAAAAAAATTATGATTGCACGTTCATTTGGCTATTCTGCTAATAATTTTGATATGTATTTCCAATCTTTGATTGCATTACCGGCATTGCTTGTGGCAATGACCCTCATTGCAGCAACTGTATCTTTAAATTTTACACGTTTTGGGCAATCTAGAATGTTGATTCTTGGTGGCGTAATAGCTGGGTTTATGCTTTATGTTATTTCCGTACTTGTTCAAGCTTTTGGTAATGCTGGATATATTCCACCAATTATTGCAGCTTGGACACCCGTTGTTATTGCGTTATTCTTAGGAATCTCTTTTTTACTTCATAAAGAGGATGGCTAAGTGAAAGCATTAACACTTAAAAAAACTATTTTAACAAAATTAAGTGCTCTCGCTTTTAAAAGTGTTGTGGGGATTATTTTAGGAGGTGCTTTATCTTATTGTGCGCACGCTCAAAGCCTTCAATCTCCTTCTCAAAGTCGCATTCAAAATCCGGAACCTCCTCTTTTGCTCTCTGCGGATGAACTCATCTACAATCGTGATGAAAACACTGTTTCTGCAAACGGTAATGTCCAAATCGAATATGATGGCAATAAAGTTATCGCTCAAAAAATTATTTACAATCAAAAAACAGGACGGCTTATAGCACAAGGGAACGTTGAAATTACTCAAAAGGATGGTAATAAAATTTATTCCAACCAAATTGATATGACCAAAGATCTTGGCGAGGGTTTTGTAAACGCCTTACGTATTGATACAGCCAACAATGTTCACTTTTCAGCCCAAAATGCTACACGCAAACACAATCACATAACAGTCTTTGAAAATGCAACCTATACAGCCTGTGAACCTTGCTCTTATAAACCAGATCGAGACGTCCTATGGAAAATTAAAGCAAGAAAGATCATATGGAATAATAGCGTCAAAAAAATTCGGTTTGAAAATAGCAGTTTTGAAGTTTTTGGTGTACCGGTTATAAAATTTCCAAATTTTGAGATCTATGATCCAACTGTCAGGCGTGCTAGCGGTCTGCTTACTCCTCATTTTTTTTATACTGATTATCTCGGTATGGGGATAAAGAATTCTTATTTCTGGAATCTCGCCCCCCATTATGATTTTACCCTTTCTTCTACGGTTTATACCCAACAAGGGCTTTTAACCGAAGGGGAATGGCGTCAGCGTTTAAAAACGGGCCGTTATAACATTCGCTTTGCTCATATATATCAAATGAAACCGCATAGATTTGATAATGATACGATTGATGCCCAACATAAAAACCGTTATATGCTGGCGACAAAGGGGGATTCTCGTATTAACTCACACTGGGCTTATGGATGGGATATTCTTGCACAATCAGATCGGCATTTTAGTCGTGCCTATAAACTTGAAAACTATAACAATCCTACACAACTTTCTCAGATCTATTTGAATGGTCTTGCAGGAAAAAATTATTTTGATATGCGTTTTTATCATTTTAAAGTTCAAGATTCAATACTGAATGATCCTCATTATGAACGTCACTCTCGACAAGCGTGGGTCTTACCACGCATCGATTATTTTTTCACACCAGATGAACCCATTTATAATGGAGAGCTTACCTTCCATAGTAATATACAATCAGTTTATCGTCGCCATGCTGACTTCAATTCACCCGACCAGAACGGAAACCCTCTCAACACAGTAAGACTTTCTGGTATGGCTGGAAATAGTTTGCGTTTAACAAACGAGCTTCAGTGGAAAAAGCGCTTCAACACGCACAATGGACTCATTTTAACCCCTCTTCTCTCTCTACGAGCTGATATCATTACAACCAATGCAAGCAAAAATCATACAGATTCTATAGAAAACAATGCCTTATCCGCAACTCATGGTTCAGCAATTCGTGGCATGGCAACAGCAGGGTTGGAACTACGCTATCCCTTCCTCATTATAGCTGATCATTCTACACATATTATAGAACCAACTGCACAAATTTTTATACGCAATAATGAACAATATATTGGACAAATTCCTAATGAAGATGCTCAAAGCTTTGTCTTTGATGCAACCACTCTCTTTCAACGAGACAAATTTTCTGGTTATGATCGTGTAGAAGGTGGTACAAGAGCCAATATAGGTATAAGATATTCTGGAAGCCTTAATGATAATTGGTCTCTTTATGGTCTCATTGGACAATCCTTTCATCTAGCAGGAAAGAATTCTTTTGCAGAAAAGGACTTTATCAATGTCGGTACTCATTCTAGCTTAGAGGCAAAACGTTCAGACTATGTTGCAATGTTTGGTACAACCCATAAAAGTGGTTTTTCCTTAGAAACGCGTGGACGCTTTGACAAAAAAACAGGGAAAATCCGCCGTAGTGAAATCGAAGCATCACAAAAATGGCAAAATTTTTGGGCGGCTCTACAATATGCCTATATCGCAAAGCAACCAGATTATGAATATTCTCAAAAGCGCCAAGAAATTTCTTTTCAAACAGGACTTAAATTGGCAGATTATTGGTCCATTAATAGCAACGCCGGTTATGATTTAGTATCTGGTACATTTATAAAGCGAGGAATTAGCTTGAGTTATATGGATGAATGTTTCGGGTTAACATTCGGTTATCAACAGGTAACGAATCCAGGCAGGAAAGCACCCTTGCAAAACTTTAATTTCTCTCTTTCATTGCGTACGATTGCAGATATCGGAAAAAAGATAGATTAATTTATAAAGGGAATGTATCAGTCATTTAACTTATCATTGTTTTTATGAAAGAAAGCGTGTATTTTAAGTTGTTGATGAGAATTAATAAACAATGCGAAAGCCTATTTACATGAATAAATTGAAAAAGCGTTTTCTTGCTTTATTTTATATTGCATCTTTGAGCGTAAGTAGCCTGCTAATAAATGGATTTTTGATTCCGACAGTCTTTGCGCAGACTTCTATTGTTGTTACAGTTAATGGCAACCCCATCACAAATTATGATATACAAAGACGCCTTGCTTTTCTCAGGTTACAACAAAAGCAAAGCAATTTGGTGGCACAGGCTAAAAAAGAGCTTATTGACGAAAAGCTAAAAAATATTGAAATAAAACGTCGTAATATTGAAGTAAGCAATGATGAAGTTGATAGAGCTTTTGAGAATTTTGCGACACAAAATAATATGACGATTGATCAGCTCAACCAGATTCTGATCCAAACTGAGATCACTGTGCAACACTTTAAAGATTACATCCGTGGACAAATAGGATGGGGGCGTCTTGTTAGTGCACGCTATCAAGCTGAAACTGGTATGATTAGCGAACAAGAAGCTGTACGCAGAATATTAAAAAATGGTGGTGTAAAACCTTCAACCAACGAATATACATTACAGCGAATTGTTTTTGTCATTCCTGCACATCGTCGTTCAGAAATCTTTGAAAGACGTCAAAGAGAAGCAAGTAATTTTCGCGCACATTTCCGTGGATGTGCCAATGCTCACAATCAAGCAAGAGGTATTTTAGACGTTACTATCCGCCACTTAGGAAAGTTTCTGGAGCCACAACTTCCTAATGCATGGGAACAAGCTATTCTTGAAACGCCTGCTGGAAAAATGACAAAATTACAAGAAACATCTGATGGAATCGAAGCAATTGCTGTCTGCAAAATAAAAAGAGTTTCTGATGATTATGTCGCTCGACTGATATTTTCTCTTCAAGATAGTAAAAAAAGAAGCCCGCAAAAACTTGAAGAATTAAGCGAAAAATATTTAGGAGAACTGCGGCGAGTGGCACGCATTCAAAATTCATAATGGCTGCTCTTATTGTTAGCGGTGGTGATCCTGCCGGAATTGGTCCTGAAATAGTACTAAAAGCGTGGAATTTGCGTGTTACGCGCCAAATTCCACGTTTTGTACTTCTTGCTGATCCAGATGTTATTCGTTCGCGCGCTCGTTTTTTACAGATTGATGTTGAGGTGCAATCTGTTTTAATCAATAATCCTGCAAAAAATTTTCAAAACGCTCTTCCTATCATACCGTTAAAAAACAA
Organism: Bartonella sp. AA86SXKL; assembly: GCF_042196885.1. NCBI lineage: Bacteria > Pseudomonadati > Pseudomonadota > Alphaproteobacteria > Hyphomicrobiales > Bartonellaceae > Bartonella > Bartonella sp. AA86SXKL. The sequence continues at coordinate 77,160 of NZ_JBHIRE010000002.1, forward strand.
ACAAAGTGATCAATTAGGTATACCTTCATCGAATAATGCCGCTGGAATTATTGAAGCAATTAAACGCTGTGTTCAATTGATTCAAAATGGCCATGCATGTGCACTTATCACTTGTCCTATTGCAAAAAAGAGTCTTTATGATGCCGGTTTTCAATTTCCAGGTCATACAGAATTTTTAGCCGATTTAGCCCATAAAGCTTTTCATAAATGTTATCATCCAGTTATGATGTTAGCAGGACCCCGATTAAAAACAGTACCAATAACTGTTCATATTCCATTTAAAAATGTTCCTTCACAGCTTACCCGTGATTTAATTATTCAAACGGTACTTATTACTGAATATGACTTAAAAACAAGGTTTAAAATAACGTCACCCCGACTAGCTGTTGCTGGTCTTAATCCTCATGCTGGAGAAGGAGGTGCAATGGGGAAAGAAGATATTGAAGTTATCACTCCTGCTATTGAATATCTTAAAAAGAAAGGACTCAATATTGCAGGCCCACTGCCTGCCGACACAATGTTCCATGAATGCGCAAGAAAAGCATATGACGTTGCCATTTGTATGTATCATGATCAAGCCCTTATCCCTGTTAAGACATTAGATTTTGATAGCACTGTTAATGTCACGTTAGGTCTACCTTTTATTCGCACGTCTCCAGATCACGGAACTGCTTTTGACATTGCTGATAAAGGGATAGCCTCTCCCGAAAGCTTTATTGCTGCTCTTAAACTTGCAAATCAACTTGCAAAAAATAATTTAAACCCATGCCAATAGATAATCTCCCTCCTCTGCGTGAGGTCATTGATATATACGGATTACAAGCGCATAAATCTTTGGGGCAGAATTTTCTTTTTGATCTTAATTTAACATCTAAAATTGCTCATCAAGCAGGCAATATAGAAGGAAAACCTGTTCTTGAAATTGGTCCAGGTCCTGGAGGTCTCACACGTGCCTTGCTAGCAAAGGGTGCCATTGTAACAGCAATAGAACGCGATGAGCGCTGCATACCGGCTCTCTTAGAAATAGAAAAACACTATCCTAAAAAATTAAAAGTTATTTGTAATGATGCACTGAAGCAAGACTTCTCAAAACTCTTTGAAACAAGCCCAGTAAAACCTCGCATTATTGCAAATCTTCCCTATAATATTGGGACACAACTCTTATTAAATTGGCTTTTAACTGAACCATGGCCTCCTTTTTATGAATCAATGACATTGATGTTTCAACGTGAAGTTGCCAAACGGATTACAGCTAAACCTCAATCTACTCATTATGGACGTCTTAGTGTCTTAACTGGCTGGCGTACCACTGCTAAAATTGCTTTTGATGTCCCCCCTCAAGCCTTCATACCAATACCTAAAGTAACGTCTTCCGTTGTTCATATTATTCCGCGAACACAACCTCTTGCCTGCTCTGCAAAAAAACTAAGCCTCGTCACAAAAACCGCCTTTGGACAAAGACGAAAAATGCTTCGTCAAAATCTCAAAATACTTGGAGGTGAAGAGCTATTAGAAAAAGCTGGAATTGATGGAACGCGCCGTGCTGAAACGCTCTCGGTTTCTGAATTTGTAACTTTAGCGCATCTAGTGCTCTAAAAAATACACTTTGTGTTATAAAACCTTTTTTAATCACAACATTTATCGATTTTTTCAGCAATAAGCCCATCAACAAAAGAGCCAAGATAAGAACAACGCTCACGTTTTACGGTTTCAGCTAAATAAATTGATTTAATAAAAGATAAAGACTGATCTAAATCTTCGTTAATCACAACATAATCATAAGAAAGCCAATGCTTTAACTCCGTTCGTGCATTTTCCAATCGCAAATTGATAGTATCTTGACTATCTTCTGCTCGACGATGTAAACGCGAAACAAGCTCTTTCATTGATGGTGGAAGAATAAAAACAGAGACAGTGTCTCCTAGCATCTTTTTTTGCAGCTGCTCGGTACCTTGATAATCAATATCAAATAACATATCTTGGCCAGCATTCAATGCGCTTTCAACAGTTTCACGTAAAGTGCCATAATAATTTCCGTGAACTTCTGCCCACTCAATAAATTCATCCCTATCACGCTTATATTCAAACTCTTCTTTTGAAATAAAGTAATAATGCAGCCCATCTACTTCACTAGGACGCCTTTTCCTTGTGGTCATACTTACGGAAAGCTCTAATTGTCCCTCTTTTAGAAGTAATCGAGAAATTGTTGATTTACCAGCACCTGAAGGTGAAGAGAGAATAAATAAAAAACCGCGGCGTTGATTCATTTTTATAGTACTCAATTTACTTTCAAAGACTGTCATTACATCACTCTACTTTGTTCATAAATGTTTCTCCAAAGTTTGAATTATACATTATCTCAACCTATCCCCTAATCAATGTGTTTTCTTAGAAATTCTCAATATTATTCTGCTCTTTTTTGAGATAAGGTATTAGCAGTATATTCACTTCTTTCTTAAATATTTTTATCCATACGCTAATCCCACTTCCCACTTGTGACAGACAAGAAAATAATTTTTTATCATTCTCATAAAAAGTTTAAATAGAAAAATTTTACTATATTTGAGATTTTCATTTACGATGGTGTTATCACTATAAATTCAATGTCTTGCCTTTAATTCTCGCCACTTGCGAACATTCATATTATGTTCTTCTAAAGTTCGAGAAAAAACATGCCCTCCTGAACCATCAGCAACAAAATAAAGTGCATCACTGCTTGGTGGATGTGCCACCGCTTTCAAAGAATCTCGACCTGGATTTGCAATAGCCGTTGGGGGCAAACCATTAATTTTATAAGTATTATATGGTGTTTCCTTCTCAAGATCTGAACGATAAATCGCACGACCGGATGGTTTTCCTTTTCCTCCGAAGAGACCATAAATCACTGTTGGATCCGATTGAAGACGCATATGCTTTGTAAGGCGGTTATAAAATACCGCAGCAACCATTGGTCTTTCTGCTGCAATTCCCGTTTCTTTCTCAACAATTGAGGCTAATATAACAAATTCATCAATTGATTTAATAGGTAAATCAGGTGAACGCGTAGCCCATATATCATGAATTAATTTTGTCTGTCCTTCACGCAATCTATTTACAATCTCTTTACGCGTTGTCCCCCGAATAAAATGAACTGTATCCGTCATTAAACAGCCTTCTGGAGGCAAAATTTTTGGAAGGTCTCCAATCAAAATTTCATTCGCAGCTAATCGATCGAAAACTTGCTGAACCGTTAAACCTTCAGGTACTGTAAATGTATATTCTATAGATTTTCCTTTCACAAGAATATCCATAATATCCTGCATCGAAGCATGAGCTGGAATTAAATATTCACCAGCCTTCAGATGCGTTGTTTTTTGGTGATAACCAACCCCATAAACAAAAATATCTGATGATCGAATGAAACCACGTTTTTCTAGCAATGAAGCAATTTCACGAATTCCGGTACCAGGATGGATAAGAACAATTTGTTCTTCCTCAATTTTTCCCTTTTCTTCAAAAATACTTTTTCCAATATAAAGAGGAATACTTATGGCAAAAAGAATAATCACAATCAGCATAAGAAAAAAATGACCGAGAATGACCAACGGATTACGGACGATAGATGATTTCTTTCGTTTTTTATGTATTAACATGTCATAACTATCTGCTAAATGATTCGAAGAGGAATCACTTACGTCCTTTAATGATTTTCCATTTTTCACATCGGACATAACCCCTCAATAGCGATTAAGGATAATATTATAATTTCTCATTCACCTTATAATAAAGTAGAAAACTCAAAAGCAGAAATTAAATAAAAATACTTATTATCCCCTAAAACGTCGCATCACCAACGATGCATTTGTCCCACCAAATCCAAAAGAATTAGAAAGAATTGTATCAATCTTTCGTTCACGCGGTTTGTGTGGTACAAGATCGATTTTTGTTTCAATCGATGGATTGTCAAGATTAAGTGTCGCTGGGGCTATATTATCCCGTATAGCTAAAATAGAAAAAATAGCCTCAGCAGCACCGGCTGCACCAAGTAAATGCCCGATAGATGATTTCGTTGATGACATAGAAACTTGTGGTGCATAACTCCCTAAAACACGCTCAACAGCCGCTAGCTCTATGGAATCAGCCATCGTAGATGTACCATGAGCATTAATATAATCAAGTTCACTCACATTCACTTGTGCACGCTTAAGAGCAGCTATCATACTACGCTGAGCCCCTTCACCACTTTCTGAAGGTGCTGTAATGTGGTAAGCGTCACCAGATAAACCATAGCCAATAACCTCAGCATAAATACGTGCTCCTCGTTTTTTGGCATGTTCCAGCTCTTCTAAAACAACAACAGCTGCTCCTTCCCCCATCACAAAACCATCACGATCAGTATCATAAGGACGTGACGCCCGTTCAGGATCATCATTGCGACAAGTAGAAAGAGCTCTACAAGCTGCAAAACCTGCAAGAGATATCCGATTTATCGGAGATTCAGTCCCCCCTGCCACCATGACATCTGCATCACCAAACATAATCAAACGTGCCGCATCACCAATCGCATGCGCCCCTGTTGAACAAGCTGTTACAACAGAATGATTAGGCCCCCGTAAACCATATTGAATAGACACATAACCAGAAGCAAGATTAATCAAACGACCTGGAATAAAAAAGGGAGAAACACGACGTGGGCCCTTATCACGAAGCGTATAACCAGCTTCAACAATACCTTCAACTCCCCCAATTCCCGAACCAATTAACACACCTGTACAAATCTGATCTTCATCACTCTTAGGAAACCATTCGGCATCTGCAAGCGCTTGGTTAGCAGCAGCCATTGCATAAACAATAAATGCATCAACTTTACGTTGCTCCTTAGGTTCCATATACAAATCAGCATTATAGGTCCCCTCTGTTCCATCCCCTAAGGGGATACGCGCAGCAATCTGGCATGGCAAATCTGACACATCAAACTCAGTGATACGTCGGACACCACTTCTTCCTTCAAGAAGTCGTTTCCAACTACATTCAATATTACCAGCTAATGGAGATACCAATCCTAAACCAGTAACAACAACACGTTTCATAACTTCTAACCTTGAACTAAACTTCACCTCTCAAAGCTCTCTTTTCAAAAGAGCTCCGAAGAATATAGGCAAAAGCAATTTATGCCTTTGCCCTTTAGTAATCACGCAGAAGCTTTATCAATGAACTTGACTGCATCGCCAACTGTAAAAATCGTTTCAGCAGCTTCATCTGGAATTTCTACCCCAAACTCTTCTTCAAAAGCCATAACGAGTTCAACCGTATCAAGGCTATCAGCCCCTAGATCATCGATAAAGCTTGCATTTTCTACAACTTTATCAGCATTAACCCCAAGATGTTCCACGATAATTTTTTTAACGCGCTCTACTGTATCACTCATGTTGAAATCCTCGAATTTATATTTCCTATAATTTGGTTAACTATATCGGTTCATCTAATCAAGCAATAGATGCATTACTTTAAAAGATTTTAGTAATGATTTAAAACATCCTGTGGATATCCCCTACAAAATGAACCAATCTGACATTCCGACATCAATTGATTAACGACCATATTAAAGAAATAGATGCATCTATCCATTTCAATCGTTACTATCTAAAATAATACAACTCATAAATCAATGTGGAATAAAATAAATACTCATATCATTGCCATTCCACCATTGATATGGAGTGTTTGACCTGTCGTATAGGCTGCTTCATCGCTTGCTAAATAAACAGCAGCAGTAGCTATTTCTTGCCCACTTCCCATACGCTTCATTGGAATTGCAGCCATAATGGCTTCTTTTTGCTTTTCATTAAGCTTGTCTGTCATTGCAGATTTAATAAATCCTGGAGCAATACAATTGACAGTGATATTTCGCGAAGCAATTTCTTGTGCCAATGCTTTAGAAAAACCTATCAAGCCTGCTTTTGCAGCACAATAATTCGTTTGTCCAGGATTTCCCACTACACCAACAACAGATGTAATGTTAATAATTCTTCCATAACGGCGGCGCATCATAGAATGTATTAATTCACGCGTCAAAAGAGAAGCAGCTGTTAGGTTAACTTCTAAAACATCATCCCAGTCTTTATCTTGCATACGCACGAAAAGACCATCCCTAGTGATTCCTGCATTGTTAACCAAAATATCGACGCCATCCATTTTTCTCTCTGCAACTTCAGCCAATTGTTTAATCGATTGGCGTTCAGAAAGATTAGCGGGAAATACAAAAACATTCTGCCCTAATTCTGCCGCCACTTCTCTGAGCTTTTCTTCACGTGTTCCATGAAGTCCAACAATGGCTCCTTGTGCATGAAAGCAGCGTGCAATTGCCTCACCAATTCCTCCCGAAGCCCCCGTTACAAGAGCTTTACGTCCTGTTAATCTAAACATCTTTTAACTCCTTATAGATTAAACGCCAAGCATACCTAGCGCTGATTCTATTTCATCAACTGTTCCAATGGTTACCCCCTTTATATCTTTGTTAATACGACGCGTTAAACCTGTTAAAACTTTTCCAGAACCAACTTCAAAAAGCGTATCAACTCCATTAGCAGCGATCCATTCTATTGTTTCACGCCATCGCACCCTCCCAGTCACTTGTTGGACAAGAAGAGTAGTAATACGCTCTGGATTGCTCTCAGGTGCAACAGAAACATTGGCAATCAAAGGAACAATAGGGGACATTTTGTTAACAGTCAAAAGTGCTTTCTTCATGGTATCAGCAGCAGGTTGCATTAAAGATGAATGAAAAGGTGCAGAAACAGGAAGAAGAAGTGCACGTTTTGCACCTTTTGTTGATGCAATCTCTACCGCTGCCTCAACTGCTTTTGCTTTACCGGAAATAACAATTTGCCCACCACCATTATCATTAGCAATCTGACATAGTCCTTCTCCAGAAACAGTTTCACAAATTTCTTCCACAATGTGCTCTTCTAAACCAATTAATGCAGCCATAGAACCTTCACCAACCGCGACAGCAGCCTGCATAGCATTGCCACGAATACGCAAAAGTCTTGCTGTATCTGTGAGAGTAAATGTACCAGCAGCACAAAGAGCCGAATATTCGCCTAAAGAATGACCAGCAACAAACCTTACCTTTTCTTCTATACGAAGCCCTAATTGTTTCATCACACGAATGACAGCCATAGATACAGCCATTAATGCCGGTTGTGCATTTGCTGTTAACGTTAAAACATCTGCTGGTCCTTCAAAAATGATCTTTGATAATTTCTCACCCAAAGCATCATCAACTTCCTCGAAAACCATCCTTGCGACAATAAATTGCTCTGCAAGCGCTTTCCCCATACCAACAAGTTGACTCCCCTGCCCTGGAAAAATAAAAGCTGCACCCATTTATCAACTCCTAAAACTGTACAATTAAATTATTTTCTTTTGACCTTATTCATCCGCACAAATCAATATAAAGCCCTTTATTTAAAACGAATACCACACTTAAAATTATATTTTAAGGGCGGAATTTGATATAAAAACTTAGGAAAATAGGGTGCTATAAACTGAATAACACCCAAACTTATGAGACTTCCTAAAAGTGCACCTGCTAAAATATCAAAGGGATAATGTACACCCACAAAGATGCGCGCCCAACAGATCAAACACAAAAATACGGTGGCAAATTTAAAAGTAACTTTGTATCGGTAAAAATAAAAGTTAGCTGCATAAGATGCAATGGTCAAGGCATGATTACTAGGAAAAGAAGCTGTTGCACGATGTTGAATAAGCGGTGTCGTCAGCCCTACCACGAATGGGCGAGGATGAAAATAAAAAAGAGAAATGAGATAACCTATGAAAAGAGATGCACAAATACTCATGCAAATGCTTAGCACAACACACCGTTCCCTCTCCCCACTACAAAACCACAACGCACAAAGATGGAGAGGAATAATATAAATTAAAAACTTTGCACAAAAAATACTAAACAAAACTATAATCGACCAAGCTTGATGATTGCCGACAAACATTTCAAAGAGTGTAACATCAATCTGGTTTAAAAAGTCCATTTTTCCCTCCTTTGCCTTTATATTACAGTATTATCTTTTTGTAGAAGAAGGAAATATATCAAGATTTAACAAATCAATTTTTTATGTGCATAAACTTGCTATTTTAAAAGATAACCTGTAGATATGAAATATTCGTTGCCGGCACTTTAGCTGGAGGTTGAACGGAGGGCTGTAAAATATCAGTAGGAAATACAATGTTTCCGGCCTCCCGTGTCTCCGCTCTGAGATGTCTCGAATTGTAAACGCGTCCTTTCTTCTTTGGATTTCCAAAAAAGACAAGTCGCAGAGGCTTTGCGCTAAAACCGGTGAAATTTAATTGAAGAAAGGCAAAACAATGGCTCTTTATGAACATATGTTCCTTGCCCGACAAGACATTGCTCCGCAGCAAGTTGATGAACTTTTGAGTCTCTACAAAGGTGTCATTGAAGCGCATGGTGGAAAAGTTGGGCGTATAGAAAATTGGGGACTTCGTCCTCTTGCTTACCGTATTCGTAAAAACCGTAAAGCTTATTATGTCTTAGTCAATATTGATGCACCAGCTTCAGCAATTGCTGAAGTGGAGCGTCAGATGCGCATCAATGAAGATATTTTGCGTTATATGACCATTCGCGTAGAAAAACACGAAAAAGAAAAATCTGCTATGCTCTCACACCTTGATCGCAATAGTCACATTGGACATGATGAAGAGCGTCCTCGTTTTCCACGTCGTCAACGTGAAAATACTATAGAAGGGGTAGAATGATGACTGATACTAATCAAAACTCTGCACGTCGCCCCTTTCATCGTCGTCGTAAAACATGTCCTTTTTCAGGGACCAATGCTCCCAAAATTGATTATAAAGACATCAAGTTGTTACAACGTTATATTTCCGAACGTGGGAAAATTGTTCCTTCACGGATTACTGCTGTTAGTCAGAAAAAACAGCGCGAATTAGCTAATGCTATCAAACGTGCTCGCTTTTTAGGCTTACTTCCGTACGTTATAAAGTAAGCGATCAATATGCTATGCAACTGGAGAGTTTCTCCAGTTGCTTTTCTTATATGGTTAAAAAATAGCTTGTTGTATCCTATGTTAAGCTATTAAATGTCAAAGTTGGGGTATTGACACGCCTCTAACTGCAGAAAGCAGGACAGCAATAAATGAAAAAAAATCGTACTTATGAGATATTAACCGGTATTTTAGCAGGATTATTTGCTGTTGTGATAGGGTTGGCAATCATCAGTGTTGCAAATATCGTGCCCTTTTTTTCTCTTCTTCTTGGCTGCTTTCTTTCATTACCAATTTTTATTGTTGCGTTCGGTCAAGGAACATTAGCCAGTCTCATCGCCCTCATAAGTGCTACTGTTGTTCTTATCATAACCACTAATACCTATATTGCTCTTGGCTTTATGGTCTTATTTTTCCTTCCTGCTGTCTATGCTTCTTGGCTTCTTGGGCTTGCACGACCAGCGCAAAAAGAAAATGAACTGATATGGTATCCATTATCATCGGTTATTTTTCATTTAACTAATTTTATCGCTCTTATAGCAACTTTCATTGGGCTCTATGTTCAAACACGTCCTTCCACACCCATCGTTGCAAAAAAAATCACCGAAAACATAGCACAAACTCTGCAACAAACACAGTCAATAAAAGAAGCCTATATACGCGCTTTTAGTGAGCTTTTAATGACGCATACAGCAACTTTTACTGCTTTTTCTTTGACTATTTATAGTTTGGTTTTTCTCATTGGTAACCTTTACTTTTCCATTATAGCAGCACAACATATGAAATGGCTGAAAAGACCCCGTGATGATTGGAGCCAAACTCTCCGCCTTCCAATTTCTGGAATTATTATTTTCATTATTGTTTGCATAACATCGATGGTTGAGCTGAGCGCTTCTCTTAACTTGAGTACCCTTGTCTTTAGTACTGCATACATTGTCATCATATTAATTAGCGGTCTAGCATATCTTCACAATATTACAAAAGGGGTAAACGGTCGAATTATTATACTTTCTCTTGTTTATATTGCTATTTTTACAGTCGTTTTTGCTCCACCTATTGTTTTCATGGTACTTTTGATGGGAATTTGGGCTGCTATTCAATACAATTTTCAATCACGCAAAAAACTCCACTAAATTTATTTGTTCGAAAGGAAAAACTATGGATATTATTTTACTTGAGCGCATTCCTCGTCTTGGTCAGATGGGTGATATTGTCTCAGTTAAAGATGGTTATGCGCGTAATTTTCTCTTGCCTCAAGGTAAAGCTTTACGGGCAAATGAAGCTAATAAAAAACATTTTGAGGTACAACGTGCACAACTTGAAGCACGTAATCTTGAACGCAAAAGCGAAGCGCAAAAAATTGCTGAAAAACTTGATGGACAATCATTCATTGTTGTTCGTTCTGCTGGTGAAACGGGACAACTTTATGGTTCTGTGTCAACACGTGATATTGCTGAAATCATAACAGATGAAGGCTTTTCTATTGGAAGAAATCAAATCGAACTTAATCATCCAATAAAAATGATCGGTCTTCACACTATCACTCTTAGTTTACATCCAGAGGTTCAAATTTCTGTGATTATTAACGTTGCGCGTTCTACCAGTGAAGCACAACGCCAAGCAGAAGGTGAAACTCTCACTTCGGCTAAAGAAATATATAATATTCCAGAAGAATTATTAGAAGAAAGTCAGGAAGAATTATTGGCAGAAGAAATTAATGACAACGATATAAACAGTTCTCATCAAGAAGCTTAATTGCTATTTTTTCTTTCTGTTTTATATTTTTTATTCCATTATAAATATCGCTCATAAAATACTCACACTTTAAAAGTGAGTATTTTATGGCTATCGTACATAAAGAACCTAATTTTTATGAAAGAATTAGAAATATACTATTTAAAGGCATTACATGCCGAGAATGATAATATCACTAAGAGGAAATGTCTTTTGTTTTCCAGCATATAAAGCAAAAATAATTTAAAGTTCTACCCTTAAGGCTAAAGTTTGTATGAGCGTTAAGTTGATTATATCCTCACATGATCTGAAATAATTTCAGTTATAAAAAAATAATTCTACTTACACAGATATTGGAATTTTAAGGTTAAGTAACTTAAAAATACTTAAATTTAGAGTAGCAAAACTTCCACTTTAAAATCACATATTATAAAATAAAATAGATAGACGTTATATAAATAATACACAAATGATAAATGAGGAACGAAAAGAGAGTTTCAAAAAATTATATAATTTTAACTTAAAATGAAGATTTGTCGCTCTATTCTTTTAATTATACGATTTTCAATTTATCGCCTAAAGTAGCTAGACTTAGAATTTTAGTGGAAAAATATTATGGAAGAAACTAACGTTGTTAATGTCAGCTCTTCAAAGAAAGAGGATTCTCCTTCTTTTCGGCAACTTCCGCATAATATTGAAGCTGAACAGGCATTGCTTGGTGCCATCTTTATAAACAATGATTCTCTTGACCGCGTTTCAGATTTTCTAAAACCAGAACATTTTTTTGAACCATTGCATCAAAAAATTTATCATGTTTTATCTCATCTTATTAAAACAGGAAAACGTGTAGATCCAGTTACAATCAAGCCCTATATCCAAATGGAAGAAAAAATTGGAGATATTACTGTATACCAATATGTTGTTCGCTTAGCCACAGAGGCAGTCACTATTATTAACGCTGAAGATTATGGACGCGTCATTTACGATCTTTTTATCCGACGGTCTTTGATTGACCTTGGAACTCAAGTTGTCAATACAGCCTTTGATGCTCCTGTAGAACTCACGCCTACCCAACAAATTGAAACTGTTGAAAATCAGTTATTTGAGCTAGCAGAAAAAGGGAAATATGGAGGTGGATTTGAAAATTTTAATGAGGCTATTAAAAAAGCTATCGATATGGCAAGTGCTGCGAAAAAGCGCTCTTCACAATTATCAGGGATAGCCACCCATATTAAAACACTTGATGAAAAAATGGGAGGATTACAAGCATCTGACTTAATTATCCTTGCGGGCCGCCCTGGTATGGGTAAAACTTCACTGGCTACCAATATTGCCTTTAATATTGCTAATGCTTATAATCGTAATGCCAATATCCAAGAAAATGAAGGCGGCATTGTAGGATTCTTCTCACTTGAGATGTCATCCGAACAGCTTGCAACCCGTATTATTTCTGAACAAACAGAAGTCTCTTCTTCTGATATTCGGCGTGGTAATATTTCAGATGAACAATTTTCAAAAATTATTCGTGCGGTGAACCAACTACAAAAGGCACCCCTTTATATTGATCAAACTGGTGGAATATCAATTACGCAATTAGCTGCTCGTGCGCGGCGTCTCAAGCGGCAACATGGTTTAGATATCTTGTTTATTGACTATATCCAACTCATGACAAGCAGTTCAAAGCGTTCATCAGAAAATCGTGTTCAAGAGATCACAGAAATTACCACAGGATTAAAAGCATTAGCGAAAGAATTGAATATTCCTATTATCGCTCTCTCTCAACTTTCACGTCAAGTAGAAAATAGAACAGATAAACGTCCACAGCTCTCAGATTTACGTGAATCTGGTTCAATTGAGCAAGATGCCGACATCGTTCTGTTTGTCTATCGCGAAGAATATTATCTCAAAAATGAAGAACCAAAACTAAACACTTTGGAACATCAAAAATGGCTAGAAATAATGGACAAAGCTTTTGGAAAAGCTGATGTTATTATTGCAAAACAGCGCCATGGTCCGACAGGAATCGTTCCCCTTGCCTTTCAATCTGACTTCACACGCTTTAGTGATCTGGCCGATAGTAATTATCTTCCAGAGCAAATTGGTTAAATCAACATGACGCGCAATCGTATTCAATTTATCTGTCAAAATTGTGAAACCATTCTTCTCATTAAAAAATGTAGTTCTTATCAAGAATGAAATTTCTTACAAAGAATCATTTTTCAATGATTCTAGCCGCCGTTATTTGCTATTTAATAACATTCTTCTTGCATGAAATGATAACACATCTCTTAATGTTGTAAGTGGGGTACATATATTAAAATCCATAGCTAATCTAAATCTTTCTATATTGTTCCTTCTTTTACAAAACTCCTTCTCACAAGACACTCATTTTCTTGTTTTTAAATTCAAAAATAATTGCTGCTGTTGTGCAAGGCTGACTATTATGTAGAATATCAGAAACTTTCCTCTTTATAGGACAACCTCTAACCTTTTAACAAAAATATTTTCTAATCTATCTGAAAAATTACCCTAGTTACCGCAATATAAAAAACAAGCAGTGTTTTAAATACTACAGCACAGAGAAAATTCTACAACATGCAAAATATTCTTGATATAAAATTGCATAAAAACTGATATCTAACAAAAGGAAAGTGTATAATTATGCTAGAAAAAAAAGAAGACTGCGATAGTAGATTTGACAGTCTTGATGAAGCTATCAAAAGAGTTGTTGATATAGCAAGTGCTGCAAAAAAGCGCTCTTCGCAAATATCAGGGATAGCGACTCATATTCAAACACTTGATGAAAAAATGGGAGGATTACAACCATCCGACTTAATTATCCTTGCGGGACGCCCTGGTATGGGTAAAACTTCACTTGCTACCAATATTGCCTTTAATATTGCCAATGCTTATAATCATAATGGTAATATCCAGGAAAATGAAGGCGGCGTTGTAGGGTTCTTCTCACTTGAAATGTCCTCAGAGCAGCTTGCAACACGTATTATTTCTGAACAAACGGAAGTCTCTTCTTCTGATATTCGACGTGGTCATATTTCAGATGAACAATTTTCAAAAATTATTCGTACGGTAAATCAGCTCCAAAAGGCACCCCTTTATATTGATCAAACTGGAGGAATATCAGTTTCACAACTGGCTGCCCGTGCTCGGCGTCTCAAGCAAAAACATGGTTTGGATGTCTTAATTATTGATTATATCCAACTCATGACAAGTGATTTAAAATACACATCTGAATATCGTATTCAAGAAATCACTGCAGAATTAAAAGCTTTAGCAAAAGAATTAAATATCCCTATTATTGCTCTTTCACAACTTTCACATCAAGTTGAAAACAGAACAGATAAACGCCCAAAACTTTCAGATTTAGGTGGATTTGGTTCTATTGAGCAAGATGCCGACATCGTTCTGTTTGTCTATCGCGAAGAATATTACCTCAAAAATGAAGAACCAAAGTTCGGTAGCCTTGAACATATGAAATGGATAGAGACAATGGACAAAGTTTTTGGAAAAGCTGATGTTATTGTTGCAAAACAACGTCATGGACCGACAGGAATCGTGCCACTTGCCTTTCAGTCTTCTTTCACACGATTCAGTGACCTGGAAGATAATGATTATCTTCCAGAGCAAATTGGTTAAATCGATATGGCGCGTAATCGTATTCAATTTATCTGTCAAAATTGCGGAACCATCCATTCTCGTTGGGCAGGGAAATGTAGCGCTTGTGGGGAATGGAATTCTCTTATCGAAGAAACTATAAATAGCGGCATAGGAAGTGGTCCTAAGCAGAATGCTCGTAAAGGACGCATTGTCACACTCACATCTCTTTCTGGAAATATCGAAGATGCTCCACGTATTCATTCTGGTATTGCTGAACTTGATCGTGTTACCGGTGGGGGCTTTGTCCGTGGATCAGCACTCCTTGTTGGAGGTGATCCGGGTATTGGTAAATCAACATTGCTGACACAAACAGCCGCTGCTTTATCACGTAAAGGATATAATGTCATCTATGTTTCAGGTGAAGAGGCTATTGCGCAAATTTGTCTGCGCGCACAAAGGCTTGAAGCTAACAATACAGAAGTGAAACTTGCTGCTGAAACCAATGTTGAAGATATTCTGGCAACCTTAAGCGAACATAAAAACCTTGATATGGTGATTATCGATTCGATTCAAACCCTATGGTCAGATACAGCAGATTCAGCACCTGGCACTGTCACACAAGTACGTATCGGTGCTCAGGCAATGATCCGCTTTGCCAAGAAAACAGGAGCCGCCGTTGTTCTTGTTGGGCATGTTACAAAAGATGGACAAATTGCTGGTCCTCGAGTCGTTGAACATATGGTTGATGGCGTTCTCTATTTTGAGGGTGAAGGAGGACATCATTATCGCATTCTTAGAACTGTAAAAAATCGCTTCGGACCAACAGATGAAATTGGTGTCTTTGAAATGTCTGATAAAGGATTACGCGAAGTGATAAATCCATCTGAATTATTTTTAGGGGAACGTAATGAAAAAGCACCAGGCGCTGCTGTTTTTGCAGGAATGGAAGGGACTCGCCCGATACTCGTAGAAATTCAAGCGCTTGTTGCTCCTTCTTCCCTTGGGACACCAAGACGTGCGGTTGTCGGATGGGATGGAAATCGCCTTTCTATGATTCTTGCCGTTTTAGAAGCCCATTGTGGCATTCGTTTTGGACAGCATGATGTCTATCTGAACGTAGCAGGTGGATATCGCATATCAGAACCCGCTGCTGATTTAGCTGTAGCCGCTGCTTTGGTATCTTCTCTTGCCAATATCGCATTGCCAACGGATTATGTATATTTTGGTGAAGTTAGTCTTTCAGGAGCTACCCGCGCTGTTGCACATTCAGCACAGCGCATCAATGAAGCAAAAAAACTCGGCTTTCAAGGAGCCTTTCACCCCACAACAACAACCGAAATGATGAAGTCGCTCAACTTTCAACAAAAAACTTTCTCCGACCTTCCCGAACTCGTTGCTACTCTTACCGTAAGTAAAAAATGATCTGCACCACAGATATGATAATATAGAAAAAACTCTATAAAATACAAAAGATCCTTGCTATAAGAACAAAAAATGGCATAACAAAAAATATATTTGCACACAGACTTAAAAGAACACAACTTTATGTATAAGGAACAAACAAATGATCATAACAATCCTTGATGGAATTGTCGTAGTAATCATCCTGTTGTCCGCTTTTCTTGCTATGCTTCGAGGATTTTCACGTGAAGTGTTATCGTTGATTTCTTGGGCAGTTGCAGCTGTTACGACACTGTTTTTATTCAAACCTGTCTTACCTTTCTTTGAACAATATCTCTCTAATAAAATGATTGCATTGATCACAACATTGGTCACAATTTTTATTGTTGTTCTCATTATTACTTCAATTATTACAATGAAGATCTCTGATTTTATTATTGATAGTCGAATTGGTATCCTTGACCGTGCTATTGGTTTTATTTTTGGAGCACTTCGTGGTTTACTTATCATGGTCATCGGTATGTTACTGCTTAATGCACTGATTAAACCCGAGCTTCAAGCGAATTGGTTAAAAAATGCAAAAACAAGGCCTATTTTAGATTCATTGGGACAAAAAGTTTGGGAAATACTCCCAAAAGATATTGGATCTGTTCTCGAAAAGACGGAAAATTTGTTTAAAGACAGCAATAAACATACGTATGAGCAACACTCTCATGAAAAGATAATTTTCAAAAAATAGAGAATAGTTTTTCATGAGGAAAGAGAACTAAATGATGTAAAATGTGATATTAATGATTCCTCCATATCACAACTGAAAGAATATGATGATAAAAAGCGATGTTTTCTGTCAAGAATTTTCATTAGATGATGATACCCTTCATGAAGAATGTGGAGTTTTTGGTATTCTTGGGCATGAAGATGCCGCAACATTAACAGCTCTTGGACTCCACGCACTTCAGCATCGTGGGCAAGAAGCAGCTGGGATTGTTTCTTACCATAATAAAATATTTCATCAAGAAAAGCATTTAGGTCTTGTTGGCGATCACTATACAAACCCTGCAACACTTGCGCGCTTACCAGGAAATCGTGCTATTGGACATACCCGTTATTCAACAACTGGAGAAGTGGCATTACGCAATGTTCAACCCCTTTTTGCTGAATTGAAAGTTGGAGGTATTGCTATTGCGCATAATGGTAATCTTACCAATGGTCTCACATTACGCCGTGAACTCATCGCTTCTGGTGCTATCTGTCAATCAACGTCAGATTCAGAAGTTTTTCTCCATCTTATCGCCCGCTCACGTTATGAATCGTCCTCTGATCGTTTTGTTGATGCGATTCGGCAAGTAGAAGGTGGGTATGCTATGTTAGCGCTCACACGTACAAAGCTTATTGCGGCACGCGATCCAACAGGAATTAGACCTCTCGTGATGGGGGAACTTAATGGTAAGCCTATTTTTTGTTCTGAAACTTGTGCTCTTGATATTATTGGAGCAAAATATGTCCGTGATGTTAAAAATGGAGAAATCATCATATGTGAAATACAAAAAAATGGGGAAATTACGAAAAAAATTATAAAACCAGAAAATGAGACACCAGAAAAGCTTTGTTTATTTGAATATGTTTATTTTGCCCGCCCGGACTCAATCGTTGGAGGGCGTAGTGTTTATACAACACGTAAAAATATGGGAATTCGTTTAGCACAAGAAGCCCCCTGTAAGGGTGATGTTGTAGTTCCTGTTCCTGACGGAGGAACACCTGCCGCAATTGGCTATGCACAAGAAATTGGAATTCCCTTCGAGCTTGGTATTATTCGTAATCACTATGTTGGCCGCACTTTTATCGAACCAACACAACAAATTCGCGCTTTTGGCGTCAAGTTAAAACATTCGGCAAACCGTCCTGTGATTGAAGGAAAACGTGTTATTCTGGTTGATGACTCTATTGTGCGTGGAACAACATCCCTTAAAATTGTACGAATGCTTCGCGATGCAGGAGCAAAAGAAGTTCATATGCGCATTTCTAGCCCTATGATTTTTTATCCTGACTTTTATGGTATTGATACACCTAAAGCTGAAAACCTTTTAGCAAATCAATATCCAAATTTAAAATCTATGTGTGATTTTATTGGAGCAGATTCATTAGAATTTCTTTCAACGGATGGATTATATCTTGCTGTAGCAGGGGAAAAACGGAATAACGCCGATCCACAATTTACTGACCATTATTTTACTGGATATTATCCTACGCATCTGGTTGATCAAGAAAATCTCTCCAAAATTCATCAATCATCTGTTCTTAAAACAAGAGATTAATGATGACAAAACGTGACTTTAGTCTCCATGGGCGTGTTGCACTTGTTACTGGCGCATCAAGAGGGATTGGCTATTATTTGGCACTCGAGCTTGCTGCACGCGGTGCTCATATTATTGCTCTTGCACGAACAGTCAGTGGACTTACTGAATTAGATAATCAAATCCGAGAAAAAGGAGCTCATGCAACCCTTGTTCCCCTTGACTTGCATCATATGGAAAACATCGATACCCTTGCTATCTCAATTGCCAAACGCTGGAAAAAACTTGATATTATCGTTGCAAACGCAGGAATTCTTGGAACACTCTCACCAATAGCGCATATAGAAAACACGGTATTTGAAGATGTTTTTCAAATAAATCTTTTCAGCCAATGGCGCTTAATGAAAGCCGTTGAGCCTTTATTACGTGAATCTGATGCTGGACGAGCCATCCTGTTATCCTCAAGCGTTGCGCATGCTGCGCGCCCTTTCTGGGGAGCTTATGCAGCCTCTAAAGCGGCTTTAGAGGTGATTGCCCGCTGTTGGGCAGAAGAACTCAAACAAACCCCTATTAAGATTAATTGTGTCAACCCTGGTGCCACACGCACTGCCATGCGCGCTGAAGCTATGCCCGGTGAAGATCCACAAACTCTTCCTTTACCACAAGAGGTTGCAAAAAAGATAGTCCATTTGTTATCACCTGATTTAAAGGAAACTGGAAAACTCTTTAATGTCCATAAAAATCGGTTTGTAGATTATCATGTACCTGATTGATCATCATATGAGAAGTAAATCGTTTGACTCTCTCTTTTTCCTGTGCTTTTCGACAGAAGAATGAAGCACTTTATAATTCTTGGATAGCTTTAGCATCAGCCTTTTTCTCTTCTAAAGTAGCACGTTTATTATAAGCGATAAAACTACAAGGGAGAAAAATCATATAGCTAACAGCTGTAATCAATAAAGTTTCCCATGTGTAAGTCGCAAGAAAACCGACATAAATAACAATGACCAACATGCAAGGTATAACGATATCGCGCCTTAAATTTTGATCAATTGTTTTTGCATTCCATACCGGTAAACGACTAATCAAAAGAAAAGCAATAATTACAGTATAAAGACTAAAAAATAATGCCCACCCCCAATTGGGGACCAAACCAAGAGTGCCTAAATAGGTAGGCAATAAAAGTAATAATGCTCCTGCTGGTGCTGGAACACCAACAAAATAACTTCTCTGCCACTTAGGTATATTGGGGTTATCTAACATCACATTAAAACGTGCTAATCGCAAACAACAAGCAACACAATAAACAAGGGCAGCAACCCACCCAATATGATTCGCTTGATTCAAGATAAAAGAATAAACAATGAGTGCAGGGGTAACACCAAAATTTATAACATCAGCAAGAGAATCCATCTGTGCCCCAAAAGATGAACTACCATCTATTAAACGGGCAATGCGACCATCAGCACCATCTAAAACTGCGGCCAAAAGCACCATTAAAATAGCAGCTTCATAGCGATGTTCAAAAGCCAAACGAATGCTGCTCATCCCTGCACAAATTGCTAAAATAGTAATGATATTGGGAATGACATACCGCATTGATGTAGGTGAACGCCGCCGATTTGCAACATCATCATGCTGCCCCTCAGGATTGAATGAAGAAAATGGCGAAAAATTTTTCATTGTGAGTCCTAATCGTATCTGAAGTCCGTTGTGGCACTCTTATCATCAAAAGAACCCAAAACTGTTTCTCCAGCAATTGCTGTCTGTCCAACTGCAACACGCAATTTCATTTCAGTTGGTATATAAACATCAAGGCGAGAACCAAAACGAATCAATCCAAATCGCTCACCAGTCATAACGGCATCGTTTTCTTTTGACCAGCAAACAATCCGGCGCGCAACCATTCCCGCTATTTGTACGACACCAATTTTACCATGTTTGCTATCAATTACCACCCCATTACGCTCATTAAACTGACTAGCTTTATCAAAGTCAGCATTGGTAAATCGACCTGGATGATAAACGATAGACTCTACTGTACCACTGATAGGAATACGATTAATATGGCATGAAAAAACATCCATAAAAATGGAAATACGGATCATTTCATCTTTCCCTAATCCTAATTCTTCAGGTGGAACACATGATTCCACAAATGAAATACGCCCATCTGCAGGCGACATAACCCAATTTGAATTCAAAGGGATCACACGATCTGGATCACGGAAAAAGTATACACACCACACCGTGAGAACGAGACCAAACCAAAACAACGGACTCCATATCCAACCAAGAATGAGCGAAATAACAAAAAACGCTACAATAAAAGGATAACCTTCTTTATGAACCGTTACAAAGCTATTATGGAAAGATTGCAGAATACTCATATAATTTCCTATTCATCGTAAACTTAAACAAGCAACAAAGCTTTTTGTTCCTCTTGTGTCTTTTTATGTATTTAATCAATCACTCCATATAAAGATATAGATTACATTTTGCTCTATTTATTTTTTACGATTAACAACACTCGTCTCATCTTCTTCACGCATTTTACGTAATTTTTCTTCTGCTTGCGATGCTTCAAGCTGCTTATTCCACATTGAAGCATAGAGACCTTTCTTGCGTAAAAGCTCTGTATGCGTCCCATTTTCAATAATACGACCACTTTTAAGAACTAAAATTTCATCCGCATTGATAACAGTAGAAAGACGGTGCGCAATAATCAATGTTGTACGTCCACGGCTTACAATATCCAATGCTTGTTGAATTTCCTGTTCCGTCGCCGTATCAAGAGCCGCCGTTGCTTCATCTAGAATAAGAAGTGGAGGAGCTTTTAAAAGTGTCCGTGCAATAGCCACGCGTTGTTTTTCACCACCTGATAATTTGAGACCTCGCTCTCCTACCATAGACTGAAAACCTTCCGGTAAAATTTCAATAAATTTTGATATTTGTGCCATTTCAGCAGCTTTGCGCATCTCTTCATCTGTAGCACTTGGACGCCCATAGCAAATATTATAGGCAATTGTATCATTAAATAACACCGTATCTTGTGGGACCATGCCAATCGCTTCACGCAAACTCTTTTGTGTTACGTCACGAATATCCTGCCCATCAATTGTGATAGAGCCTGCATCAACATCATAAAACCGAAAAAGCAACCGAGAAATAGTAGATTTACCGGCACCCGATGGACCGACAATAGCGACTGTTTTTCCTCCAGGAACTTCAAAATCAATATCTCTGAGAATCTGACGTCTCGAATCATAGGAAAACTTTACCTGATGAAAACAAATGGTCCCATCGCTTATCTCTAACGGTTTAGCATCCGATTTATCAACGATCTCTTTCTGAACATCTAAAAGATCAAACATTGCTTCAATATCCGTTAAACCTTGTCGAATATCACGATACATTGAACCAATAAAATTTAGTGGAATGGAAAGTTGCATTAAAAGCGCATTAATAAAAACAAAATCTCCTAAAGTTTGTGTCTTATAAAAAACTTCATAAGCTGACATCAGCATCATGATCGTCATTCCAATACCAAAGATAAGAGTCTGACCAAAATTAAGCCAGCTTAAAGATGTCCAAATCTTTGTTGCGGCTTTTTCATAACCTACCATAGAAGCATCAAATCGATCGGCTTCTAGAGTTTCATTACCAAAATATTTGACCGTTTCAAAATTCAAAAGAGAATCAACAGCGCGAGTATTCGCCTCAGTATCCGCTGTATTCATTTTTTGTCGAATGCGAATACGCCAATCACTCGCCTTAATGGTAAACAAAATATATAATCCAACCGTTACAACAACAATGAGAAGATAATGCCACCCATAACTTATATAAAATACCAGTGCCGTTAATATAAATTCTAAAACTGTTGGTACTGTACTAAGAATTGAAAATCTTACGATCGCTTCGATTCCTTTTGTTCCACGCTCAATCACACGAGAAAGCCCACCTGTTCGGCGTTCCAAATGAAATCGCAAAGATAACTCATGCATATGTACAAAGGTTTTATAAGCTAATTGACGAACAGCGTATTGACCAACAGTGGCAAACAGGGAATCGCGTAATTGATTTAATCCAGCCTGCATAATACGCGCGACATTGTATGCCAAAACAAGCATGATGGGAATAATCCAACTGGATGGGAACCATTCAGGTAGCTGAAAGCTTGAATCAAGCACATTCGTAGAATATTTAAATAAATACGGTACAGATATGAGAACGAGCTTAGCCAAAACAAGATAAAATATTGCCCATAGCACACGCATTTTTAGATCACGCCGCCCTACCGGCCACATATAGGGCCATAAATTGTAAAGTGTGTGCAGAGTCTTCCCTGTATCTGATGATACAGTTTTTGTCATTTCATTGCGTTTCATAAAGTCCTTACTTCTCTATCATCCGCACAAACAGGCAAAATACCCTCTGTGGTTATTTATAGATTCATCTCTTCATTATGGCTTCCAATAAGCTATACCTACCTGTTTTTTGAAGTTAGACTGTTTTTGAAAAAGGAACAAGAAATAATCCACTATACAATTTATTATTTTGATCTGTATTTTCATACCACTCTGCTGCAAATAAATTTTCAACTTTTACATGTTTTTTTTTCAATTCTGCCTGAAGCCACTTTTTTGTTTTACCAATCTCTTTAAGTCCCTCATCAATAACTTCACCATTTTCTATTAAAATCGTCGATTTCTTTCCCTCTTCCTTTTTAATGACAGTGAAATCACCATTGGTTTCCAAACGAACAAAAGCAGCTTCATGTAAGTGACACCCTTTAAGACGTAACATCGTAATGAGATCATTAATATTGATCCCTAAGCTCTTAATCTTATCCATTTGGAAAACTCCATCTAAAACTAATGTGACATTCCGCCCTGCAATAAGACGACGAAAAAAAACTGAATAGCGTGCAATAAAATTAAAAGATGTAATCAAGGTTTGCCAGATGAATAAAACAAGCAATAATTGAATGCTACTAATATTCTGATTATAAATAACTCCTCCAATAATACCTCCCATGACAAAATTACTGACCAAATCAACTGGTGTCATCTGACTAAGACTCCCCCGCCCCGTCGTTCTTAAAATAAATAAGAAGGCAACAAGACCTACAGCCAGTTTAAGCGCGATATATCCATAATGATATAAAAATTCCATCATATTCTCCTTTTTTATGAAGCTGCAGGAATAGAGAAATTAAAATCGTTTTATTTCCCACACAGTTATGCGCTCACCACTCTGCGGATCCTTACTGTCTTTTAAAAGAACCCCCTCGGCTGCAAGCTCATCACGAATTGTATCCGCTGCTTCCCACTCTTTATTATGGATAAGTCTTAGTCTTTCGGCAATGCGCTGATCAATAAATTTTGTATCAAGGAAAGTTTTTCTCATAAATAATGGGCAATCTATTTCTTTAATCCATTCTTGTCTTAACAGTCCTAATAAATTCATCCCATTCAGAAGAGCCAAAGCATTTCCTTCTTTATAAAATTTTCGCAAAAGAGTCAGTGCTTTTGGAGTATTAAGATCATCACTAAGTGCATCTATCAAAGTATCATCAATTGCTTCATTGTTTTTCATCTCACTCTTTTTGCTGCGAAGCCATTCATACCAACGATACAGTTCGCTGCTCGATTGTATTAAACGCTGTGCTGTCCAATTTAATGGTTCACGATAATGCGTTTGCAACATCGAAAAACGCGCAGACAAACCAGCCCAATTTTGCTTCATTTCATCGGTTAAAATACCATTAAACTCCCCCAAATTATTCTCTAAAACAGAACGAATAGTTATGAAATTGCCAAAGCTTTTCGACATCTTTTTGCCTTCAACTTGTAAAAAACCATTATGCATCCAAAAATTAGCCATTCGCTCCGTCCCAAAAGCTGAACAACTTTGTGCAATCTCATTTTCATGATGAGGAAAAATTAAATCAATTCCACCACCATGGATATCAAAAACATTGGCGGTCGGATCATCACAGGTTAAACCACCGCCATAGGGCGCTAATAACTTTGCCATTGACATTGCAGAACATTCAATATGCCAACCTGGACGACCTAAAACAGGAATTCCGCCCGGTGATTTCCAACCTGGTTCTCCTTCCACAGAAGGCTTCCACAAAACAAAATCCATCTCTTCCCTTTTATAAGCAGCAACATCGATACGCGCCCCCGCCCTCATTTCATCTAAAGAACGATTTGCAAATGCCCCATAATGGGGAGGATTTTTTATGCTACTTACAGAAAATAATATATGATTTTCCGCTTCATAAGCGTGCCCCTTTTCAAGCAACCTTTCAATTAAAGAGCGCATCTCCTCTAAATGCTCAGTGGCGCGTGGCTGACTGGTTGGCAACAGACAACCAAGTGCTATGGTATCTTGCTGAAACTGAGAATATGTACGTTCTGTTAAGTGACGAATAGCCTCATTCAATGATACGTTTGGATATTCGCTAGCTGCTCGTGCATTAATTTTATCATCGACATCTGTAATATTACGTGCATATAGAACATGCTCATTGCCATAAACATGACGCAATAAGCGAAATAAAATATCAAAAACAATAACAGGACGTGCATTTCCTATATGCGCATAATCATAAATTGTCGGTCCACAAACATAAAGGCGTACTCTTGTCGCATCTATTGGTGTAAATTTTTCTTTTTTACGTGTTAGCGTATTATAAAATCGCAACTCTTTCATTTATTGACTCCATGGACGATATTATGCACCGATCCTTTTAGATGTATCTTATCTCAAATCATTGTATTACGCGGTTTAAGCTAAAAACTTGTATCTTATAGTAAATTCTTCTTACCATTTTCCCATTGTATTTACGGCTGTATCCATCGTTTATCATAAAAACAATCTATTTTATTTGATTGGACAAAAGCGTTCTATCATTAGAGATGCTTTCTCTCCTTAAAGAAAATGAGCTTAGAAAAAAATCTATAGGCAATACAATATAAATCTATGTGAAAAATAGATAGTTTGCAGAAAGAAAATCTTAAATTTTTAACCACACAAAGCTTCGTCAGTATTTTCAATATTCCACAATGGGTTCCTTACTGCCTCTTACGCCCTATATTTTATAATCAATAATTGAGAATAATGTAGCAATTAACTTTATTTTTACACCGTTCTCATGACAAAATTATTTTATCTTTACAGAGTTTTATTCAAAGAAAGCAATAAAAATAATGCGGTATAGATTGATGAACATCATTATTTTAATATTTCTTGTCATTTCAATGCCAACCTTTGCACAACAATCTCCACCTTATGAAAAAAAATTACTCCGACTAGCAGAAATTTTGGGATCATTGCATTCTCTCCAAAATCTTTGCGAGCCTCCAACAAACCAATGGTATGACTATATGAATGCACTGATTGAAGCAGAACGCCCCATTCCACAAAGACGTGCTTATTTTTATGAAGCGTTTAATGAAGCGTATCGTGCTTTCTCAGAAAATTATCATCATTGTACACAAGCAGCCATTGAAGCCAACCAAAGATACATTGAGGAAGGAAGAATTTTATCTGAAAACCTCCTCATGCATTATAAATAATTAATCTATACAAAAAGTAGCTCTCTCAATCTTAGCGATATCAATGATACTCCTTTCACAAATGCGGGGAGCAATAAACCAGCTCTGAAAATAGAGAGACGTTTAAAGAATAATGTCTTGATACGCTTTTATTCATATGCGCCTTTTTCCCCATACAAAACTGTTCTTTGGCTTCCTCCCCACACTTTAACGGACAAAGATTTTTAACTAAATTTGCTCTGTAAATAATCTAGGTTCTTGTTGAATAAGTTTCCTCTTGGCTTCCCACTCATGTAATTTGCTTCATAGTTTCTAAAAACAAGCCTAAAAATATTCACCACTCATTAAAAAAACACTTATGTACCAAAGAGGCTGACATACCCTATATCACCACTCTAAAGGATGGTATTTTACGGCATACTTATAATTTTAATCTGTTTACACCAAAGTTTCCATAAATTTAACAGGCTCTCCTTGTGAAGGTGTGACAATTTCACCTTCCCACATAACGCGCATACCACGGATAATAGTCCCAACAGGCCAACCTTTAACTTTTTGACCATCATAAGGTGTCCAACCGGCGCGAGAACCAATTAAGCTATTCGTAATAATTTCCTCTCGCTTAAGATCAACAATGGTTAAATCAGCATCAAACCCAACAGCAATGCGCCCTTTACAACTTATACCAAAAATACGACTAGGGCCATGTGAAGTGAGATCAACAAAACGTTCAAGAGATATTTTTCCTGCATTCACATGTGTCAACATAATTGCTGCTGTTGTTTGCACGCCTGTCATACCTGAAGGTGAAGAGGGATAAGGTTGAAGTTTTTCTTCAAGAGTATGAGGCGCATGATCTGAACCTAAGACATCAATAATTCCTTGTTGAACACCGTACCAAAGAGCGTCACGGTGGCGCGGCTCACGAATAGGCGGATTCATCTGAATTAATGTACCAAACTTCTTATAATCATCAGCCGTGAGCGTCAAATGATGTTGTGTCACTTCAATTGTTGCAACATCCTTATGTTTTTTTAGAAAATCAATTTCTTCTTCTGTCGAAAGATGTAACACATGAATCCGAGCCTTCGTCTCATGAGCAATTTTTACCAAACGCTGCGTACATTTTAATGCCGCAACTTCATCACGCCAAATCGGATGTGACGATGCATCCCCTTCAATACGCAATATTTTACGCTCTTTGAGCCTCGCCTCATCTTCAGAATGAAAAGCCGCACGACGGCGTGTATTCTTCAAAATAAGGCGTACACTTTCATCATCATCAACCAAAAGATCACCGGTAGAGGACCCCATAAAAACTTTAATTCCAGCCGCACCAGGAAGTCTTTCTAATTCAGATAGTTCATGAGCATTTTCACGCGTTCCTCCAACCCAAAATGCAAAATCACAATGCATTCGATGAAATGCGCGTTGAACCTTATCGCTTAATGTTTCTTCTGATGTTGTCAATGGATTGGTATTAGGCATTTCAAAAACTGCCGTAACACCCCCTAACACAGCAGAATACGAGCCACTTTCCAAATCCTCCTTATATTCATTTCCTGGCTCACGAAAATGCACTTGGCTATCAATAACTCCTGGTAAAATATGAAGCCCCGTACAATCAATGACCTCACTAGCCGATGCACATGTAAGGTCGCCTATTTCAGCAATACGACCATTTGTAATACCAATATCACGCTTGCTTCTTCCATCATGATTCACAAGTGTTGCACCTTTAAAAATTGTATCAAATGTTTTAAACATAACCACGCTCCTTACATATTGCTCACTTATCGATTATGTAACTTTGAGCAGAAAGGCAAGAACCATGATTGAAAAACAAAATGCCATTTGCTTAAAAAACCGCGGGCTTATTCAAATTACAGGTGAAGAAGCAACAGATTTTCTACAATCCCTGATCACGACAGATGTAAAAAAAATCAGTCCACAGGAACTTTTCCCTGGAGCCCTTTTATCCCCACAAGGAAAGGTTCTTGCTGATTTTCTTATCGGAAAAAAAGAAGATGGTTACTTGATTGATATCAGAATGCCTTTAGCTGATACGCTCCATAAGCGTCTGTTGCTCTATAAGCTGCGCAAAAAAGTAGAAATTACACAACCATTCCAAGAGCTTGTTACAGTTTCTTTGAATAATGAATCAGATGCTTTAAATTTTGATTCAAGTTTTGTTGATAAACGCTTCCCACAACAAGAAAAAATAATACGAATCTATGGCAAAAAACCTTTTTTGACTTCAGAATATCATGACACATGGAATCAATTGCGTATCCGTTATGCAATTGCGGAAAGTGATCAAGACTATGAAATTGGCAAAGTCTTTCCTCATGATATTAATTACGATCAAATCAATGGACTTGCATTCAATAAAGGATGTTATATTGGACAAGAAATTGTTTCACGAATGCACCACCGCCGTGCAGCACGTCGCCGTATTTTTATTGTAAAAGGCCAGTGTAAATTAACCCCTCAATCTAGCATTGAAGCAGGAACAAAAGTGCTTGGCTACTTGGGAACATGTGTAGAAAATGAGGCTCTTGCTTTAATGCGTATTGACCACGTCAAAGATGCTATGGATCATAACATCCCCTTTACTGTAAAAAACATTCCTGTCACTATAAGCATTGCTGAAAATATGAATTTTACCTTTCCTGAAAATACTATAGAAAACACTCATGGCTAAAGCTGAATTATTAAAAAATGGAGAAGCCCGCGCTTGGCAAAGAATGCTCTCTGGAAGGCGACTTGATCTTCTCAACCCTTCTCCTTTTGATGTTGAAATTGAAGATATTGCCCATGGACTTGCTCGCGTAGCACGTTGGAACGGTCAAACACGAGGAGAGCATGCCTATTCTGTTGCACAACATTCACTTTTGGTTGAACAAATATTTCAAAAACTTTTTCCACAATCGGGAAGCAATGAATGTCTTTATACCCTTCTTCATGATGCTCCAGAATATGTCATCGGCGATATGATTTCCCCTTTTAAAGCTGTCATAGGAAAACAATATGAACGCGTTGAAAAGCGCATCCAAGATGCTATCCACATGCGCTTTTCTCTTCCCGTTGATCTTTCTCAAAAACTTTTAAAAAAAATTAAACAAGCCGACCGTATTGCTGCCTATTATGAAGCGATTACGCTTGCTGGATTTAATACAGAAGAAGCCCTTCACTATTTTGGCTCTCCCAATAATATTCTACCCGATGATCTTAATTTATCCCCTTATTCTACACAACACATTGAAAACGCATTTTTAACGCGCTTTAATGACTTAGATGCCCAAAGATTATAGACTCTTCGCATTGTTGATTCCTTGTCATTACAGACTCATCACACTGACTTATAATAATAATTCATTGTTTTTTCATTTTGAATGAGAGCTCCTAATATCGTAAGCTTCACTCATTTCAAATCTGTTTATATTGAATCAATCAAAATCATTCTCTTGCACACCACAAGCGGGGCTGGCGTGTGGGTAAAATTTTTTAAAGAAAGAGTTAAAATGCTTCTTATGAACCATCTCAAGTGCTAAGCGCTGTCGCAGCATTGAAAATTGGCAAAGTGTGTGATGATGCCGGCTTGCTTTCTTATGAAGCGTAAAGACGGGAGTGCTCTATAAATTTTATACACTTCATAAGGGACTTACCACTATATTATTCACGAACGCCGTAGCGAAATAGGATTGGGTGCCTTAAGAAAGCTCTCTTTAAAAAAGCACGTGAATTAGCGACCCAATGGCGTTCTGTTTTGCATGAGAGGCGTGACTCCATTCAAGAAATGGAAAAAATCACAGCTCAAATTGTATACAAAATATATTAAATAATGCACATTTATTATCAAAACAACAAATGTTCTCTTGTCAAACCTTTCATCTTAAACTGAAGTTTATTTTAGTTTATAAACTTCATTATCCGCTGGGAAAGCACGAGATGTGACATCCTCTGCATAATTCTTTATTGCAGTTTCCATGGCTTGTTCAAGGTCTCCATAACGGCGTACAAATTTTGGCACATGAGAACCATAGCCCAACATATCTTCCATAACCAATACTTGTCCATCACATTGATTAGACGCCCCTATACCGATCGTAGGGATAGAAAGCTTATTTGTCAGTTTCACCGCTAAAGGTTCGACAATCCCTTCTAAAACAACAGCAAAAGCACCTGCCTCTTCAATCGCTGCTCCATCTGCTTCAATTCTTTGCCAATCATTCTCCTTGCGTCCTTGTGTTTTGAAGCCACCAAAACGATTCACCGCCTGGGGTGTAAGACCAATGTGCCCCATCACTGGAATGCCACGTTTACACAAAAAATCTATTGTTTCTGCTATATAAACACCCCCTTCAAGCTTAACTGCACCACACCCCGTTTGAGCAAGAATACGCGATGCATTAAAAAAAGCTTGTTCTGGACTTTCTTCATAAGAACCAAAAGGCATATCAATAACCACAAGAGCTTTTTGAGATCCACGCACCACGGCTTTCCCGTGTAAAATCATCATATCTAAATTAACAGGAAGCGTTGTCTCAAACCCATACACAACCATCCCAACGCTATCACCAACCAAAAGGATATCGCAATATGGATCAGCAATCCGCGCAGTATAAGCTTGATAAGCTGTTAAAGAAACAATTGGCTGTTGTCCCTTTCTTGCACGTATTTCGGAAGATGTTATACGCTTTACGGTTTTATGTACACTCATTTTCCACCCTTCTCTTGCAATATATATTGATCAATCAGCCTTACCTCACCAAAGCGGACAGTAAGAAGTAAAACTGCTGGTTTATTCAATGTTCCTCTAATCACGCATAAATTTTCCATATCCCGTAAATCTATCGCTTCAATGATTGCACGCGTTTCTTGTTGTAAAATATCATGAACAGTTTTGCATAATTTATCAACCGACCGTTCACCTTCATGGTAAAGCTTTTCAGCAGCTTTTCCACTTTCAGGAAGAATTTTGGCAGCTTTACGATCTTCTAATGTTAAAAGCTGATTGCGTGAAGAACAAGCTACACCATCTGACTCCCGTAGAATAGGAACTCCAACGATTTCAATAGGAAAAGCCAAATCTTCAACCATACGCCGAATAATTAAAATTTGTTGAAAATCTTTTTCCCCAAAAAAAGCCTTATCTGGTTGGACAATGTTAAAAAGTTTAGCAACAACGCTTGTTACACCACAAAAGTGCCCTGGACGTAATTTTCCCATCAAAATACGTGATAATTTTTTCACTTGTACAATTGTGTCATTTCCTGGTGGCCACATTTCATCTACAGAAGGAGCAAAAACACATTCAACACCTGCTTCTTTTAACAAAGCACAATCGCCCTTCAAATCTCTTGGATATTGAGAAAAATCTTCATGAGGTCCAAATTGCTTTGGATTGACAAAAATAGAAACTACTACGCGATCACACATTGCTCTTGCATACTGTACTAATGCAAGATGACCATCATGCAATGCCCCCATTGTTGGAACAAAACCAATCGAAAAACCTAAACGTCGTTCCTCTGAAGTATATTGGCGAACTTCAGCAATTGTCTTTAAAATTCTCATTTTCCCATTCAATTATCATCAGATCAACAAATTAATGCCTGTACACCAAATTGGCGCTCAAACAATTGTATCAAATTCATGCGCACTGACGGCTGCTTTATATCTCGTGGCTCCCAGACATGACGCATAAGAAAAAAACCCGTCAGTATAAAACCATTTATTATATCACTAAAATCAGCAGGACGAGTCATTCTTTGTACAAGAAACTGTGGTAGAATAAGAAGTTTTTTTTTCCAAGGTTCTCCTGCTTCTTCACAGACAGCCCGACCAGATTTTGGTGATACGTAATGAAGCCTTTCCTGACGACCTGTTGCAGCACAACAAGATAAATCAAGACCAAAACCAAGTTCTTCAAGAAGCCGCATTTCAAAACGTACAAGCAATTCTGCATTTACAAATGGTTCATCAAAATTCTGCATAAAAAGGTGTAAAATATCATATAAAATGGGGTGCGGATCACGTTCGGGAAGAAGCCGCAAATGAAAAGCTATCAATTGCAAAGCATAAAGTGCTTCTGGTAGACAGATTAATCGTGCCGCATGTAAATCAAGAGCTTCAAGCCGAAAAAGTCCCAAATGTTCGTCTAAACGAGCCCACCATTCAGCCTCCACAAAATTTCCAGGTTGAAGAAGAGCTGCCATGCGACGCGAGCGCCCCCCTTTTACCACTCCCATATAACGACCATGTTCACGTGTCATAATCTCAAGAATAACACTTGTTTCACCATATTGGCGCGTACCAAG
The DNA here is from genome assembly GCF_042196885.1 of Bartonella sp. AA86SXKL. Lineage (NCBI taxonomy): Bacteria > Pseudomonadati > Pseudomonadota > Alphaproteobacteria > Hyphomicrobiales > Bartonellaceae > Bartonella > Bartonella sp. AA86SXKL. The sequence continues at coordinate 109,118 of NZ_JBHIRE010000002.1, forward strand.
TATAACGGCTTGTTCTTTCCACTTCATTTTACTTTAATTATTTTTAAAAATCTTATTTTAAAAAATCCAATCCCATTTCACGATAACGTTCTGGATCGGTATCCCAATTATCGCGCACTTTCACAAAGAGAAAAAGATGAACCTTTTGATCCATAATTTCCATGAGTTCTTTACGTGCTGCTTGACCAATCGCTTTAATTGTATCGCCTTTTGCTCCTAAGACAATTTTTTTCTGACTCTCACGCTCGACATAAATAACTTGATTAATTTTAACGGAACCATCTGAACGCTCTTCCCAGTTTTCTGTTTCAACCGTTGAGGAATAAGGAAGTTCATCATGAAGACGAAGAAAAAGTTTTTCACGCGTAATTTCAGCAGCAAGATGACGCATAGGCATATCAGAAATTTGATCTTCCGGATAATACCATGGTCCTTCCTGCATCATGTTACTCAACGCATGAAGTAAATCCTTGCAACCAGAACCGTTTAGAGCAGAAATCATAAATGTTTGCGCAAACTTTACACGTTCATTTATTTTAGTGGTTAACGCTAGAAGAGATGATTTAACAACTGTATCAACCTTATTAAGAACAAGAACTTTTTCTTGTTTCATATTGTTTACAATATCTAACATCATATCAACTTCATCCGAAAGACCACTTTGAGCGTCAATTAAAACAAGCAGAACATCAGCGCTCTTAGCCCCTCCCCAAGCAGCAGAGACCATGGCTCGTTCTAAGCGCTTATGGGGACGAAAAACACCCGGTGTATCGACCAACACAATTTGCACATCATCATGAATGACAATACCGCGGATTAAAGTTCGTGTTGTTTGTACCTTATGTGTTACAATTGAAACCTTTGTTCCAACCAATTGATTAACCAATGTCGATTTACCGGCATTAGGCATCCCAATAAGCACAACAAACCCAGAACGCGTTTTCATAACGTCACTCATGATTATTTTTTCCCACTGTTTTCCATACACCCTCTCGTCGCAAAATTTTTTCAGCTGCCATTCTTTCAGCATATCTTTTGGAGCTTCCCTGCCCAATCTCTGAAGCAAACCCAGAAATACTGACCTCTACCATAAAAACAGGATCGTGATCTGGACCTGAACGTTTTATAACCTGATAATGTGGTTGTGCATTGCCTTGGATATGCGCCCATTCCTGTAATTCTGTCTTGGCATCACGTCGACCAGCATCCATTTTCTTTGCCCTACTTTGCCAATATTTTTGAATAAAAGGGCGAACACTTTCCAATCCTCCATCGAGATATATTACGGCAATCAAAGCTTCCACGACATCTGCATGCATATTGATAAGTCGACGCCCCTCAAAATTTTTCATCTCAAAACCAACACGGATCATATCAGGAAGTCTCATTTCACGCGCAATATCAGCACATGTCTGTGCATTGACCAGATGATTTAAACGGACTGATAATTCACCTTCACTTGCCTGAGGAAAAAGTTGATACAGCATCTCTGCAATCAAAAGCCCTAAAACCCGATCCCCTAGAAACTCTAGTCGTTCATAATTCCCCTGTTCCGAATCTTGTACACTCGAGTGTGTTAATGCCTTCTTTAACCTCTCTTCATCTTTAAAACGATGCCCCGTCAGCTTGAAAAGCTGATCAATCATGAGACGTTTCATCGTTGTTTCCTTGCTTGATAAGCGGCAAATCATGAACCGTATTTATGAAAGAAAACAAACGTTTCCAACGCACATCAAATGGCCAACGCCAAATCTGCCAAGCACTTGAACCATTACTGATAGAAAAGAAAATCACGCTCGCGCGACCAATAAGATTTTCTTCTGGAACATAGCCTACATCTAAACGACTATCATCTGAATTGTCGCGGTTATCCCCCATCATAAAGTAATGTCCCTGAGGAACTTCAAAGACTTCTGTATCATCAACTTTCGGGATGAAAGCTAAATCAAGTGTATCATAACTGACACCGTTAGGCATTGTCTCGCGATAAACCTCAACAGGATAGTTCACTTCCGTTATATCAGAATTATCAATCTCCCCCATAAAGTGACGTGAAACAGCCTCATCATTAATATAAAGGACACTTTGACGGACTTGTATACGATCACCTGGTAGCCCAACGACGCGTTTTATATAATCAATCTTCGGATTACTTGGTAAGCGAAAAACGACCACATCTCCACGTTGAGGTTGAGATGCCCAAATCCGTCCAGAAAAAAGAGGAGGAGAAAAGGGGATGGAAAAACGAGAATACCCATATGCATACTTAGAAACAAACAGATAATCTCCCACCAACAAAGTAGGACGCATTGAACCGGAAGGAATACTAAACGGCTGGAAAAAAAGTGTCCGAATAAACGCTGCTAAAAGTAGAGCCTGTATTAAAACAGAAATAAATTCACGAAGCCCACCTTTTTTTTCTTTTTTATGCACTTTATCTTTTTGGATCATCACCAACTGCCTTCTCATCACAGATATAATTTTTTTCATCATAATATTCAAATAACAAAAGCACAATCTCTCACGCCATCTATCCACGTGGAAGTGCTTCGATAATAATAAATGCCTGTGCCCAAGGAAAATCATCTGTTATACTAAGATGAATAACTGCATCATGATGAGGAGGTAATAACTTTTGAAGTTGTATTTGCGCACGATTTGTTAATTGCATTATTGGTTTACCAGATGGCAAATTGACTACCCCCATGTCTTTCCAATTGATACCACAAGCGATTCCCGTTCCTAAGGCTTTAGCACATGCTTCTTTAGCAGCAAATCTTTTTGCATAGGAAGAGGAGCTTTTTTTGAGATTTTCAGATCTATTTCTTTCAATATCCGTAAAAATACGTTGGATAAAACGCTCACCATAACGAACCAACATTTTCTCAATACGTCGTATATCAACCAGATCATTTCCAAGACCAATAATCATAAGATATTACCCGATCTTTCTTACGATGAGCGCTTCTTTAAACGCCTTTTTTTATAATCTTTTGATATCGCTTTTGTTTAAAACGAACCGTTGCTCTGTAAACACCTATATAAGATAAACCACCAAAAACAATACCTAAAAGAGTTCCCCCTAAAATCATAGGACTCATAATTGTGTCCCATGCGCCTTTAAAGAGGAGAGAGAGATTTGACAATGTCAAACCATTAAATAGAGCACGAATTTGCGAAAGAGAAATCTCTTTGACATCGCTAAAAAGTGATAAACAAAAATACCCTACTTTATAATCAGCCATGACAATCAATAAAAATGTGAGTGGATTAGAAAAAATTGTCCCAATGATTGCGGCAGCAAAGTTTGCACGCAAAAGCCAAGAAAAAAATATTGCCAAAATAATATGCAGCCCAAAGAAAGGTGAACAAGCTAAAAAAACGCCAACAGCAACCCCTAATGCTACTTCATGCGGTGTTGCTGATATACGCAAAATACGTTTATGTATGTAGCAAAATGAGCGAGAAAATGAACGACGTGGCCATAACCAAAGTCGAATACGCGTTACAAAATCTATTGGTTTTCGACGACGAAAAAGCATATGACTCTCAATATACATCTTTTGATGATGAAATAATCTATATCATCCAAATTAATCTTTTTAAGCTTTTGCACAAAAAAAATAGAACGACAATTAAATATTTCGACTGCCTGGTTTAATCGCGGGAAGAACAGAAAGCTCTGCAGGAAGTGCATCACTAGCATAAGAGGTTATCTCGTATTCAGCAAGCGCAATCAATGGAACTCCAACATTGACCTTACCACCAGAACGATCAAGGATACATGCACTGGCCAATACCTCTGCTCCTGCTGCAACAAGCGCTTCAACAGTCTCACGAATGGAAAGACCCGTTGTTACAATATCTTCAACAATAACAACCCGTGCACCCTTCTTGATTTCAAAACGACGCAATTCAAAGATGCCATTTACACGCTCTACCCAAAGAGAAGGAACACCAAGGTGACGTGAAGTTTCATAGGAAGGAATAAGACCGCCAATTGCGGGACCAACAACATAGTCAATTTTTCCCTCAATAGATTTTTTGATTTTTTCAGCCAATCCACGACATAACTTTTCCGTCAAGTCAGCATGCATGAATACTTTCGCTTTTTGCATATAAGTCGCACTATGGCGCCCCGATGTTAAAATAAAATGCCCTTCTAGAATAGCATCTGCTTGTTTAAAAATATCAATGACATCTTGTGTATTCATTGCAAAATCTTTCTTTTTATCCATGAACCCGCCGTACTGTACTTACTGAACCTGCCTTTTTTAACTGAGAAAAAATACGATTCAAATGTTTTAAATCCCACACTTCCAAATCAATCATAATTTCTGTAAAATCTGGTGCTGTACGGATAAAAGATAAATTTTGGATATTGGCATCGTTAGCAGAAATTATTTGTGTAATTTCAGCCAAAGAACCAGGACTATTTACAACTAAAATATTCATCCGTGCAGGAAAACGTTCATTCATTTGGGCATCAATATCCCAGCGGACATCAATCCATCGTTCTGGTTGATCATCATACGCCATCAAAGCTGAAGACTGGATTGGATAAATAACGATCCCAGCTCCTGGCTGCATAATACCAACAATCCGATCTCCAGGTACTGCTCCTTCCGGTGAAAAACGTACGGGTATATCTCCACGGGTTCCTCTAATAGGCAAGGCTTTAGATTGATGATTCTCGACCATTCCATTCTTTTCATTTTCTGGAACTTTAAAAATCATACCTTGAGCATTTTCAATATTAAACCAACCTTCTTCCCCAGGCTTAAAAGATGACTTTTGTACCACACGGTGATCTTGATAATCAGGATAAACCGCTTTAATCACATCAGCGGAAAACAGCTCTCCACGCCCAACAGCAGCCAATACATCCTCTACATCTTTACGTGCTAAACGTGGCAAAACTTTCTTCAAAAGGTCTTTTGAAAATTGCTTTCCCATATATTCAAATGAACGCTCTAGAATACGATATCCTAAACCCGAATATTGTTTACGTACCGCTGCACGACTTGCTCGTCGAATAGCTGAACGTGCTTTACCCGTGACAACAAGAAATTCCCATGCTGCTGGCGGAATTTGAGCGTGTGAGCGAATAATATCAACCTCATCACCATTTTTTAATTTGGTCATTAAAGGCATAATACGACCATTGATTTTTACACCAACACAAGAATCACCGATATCTGTATGGACGGCATAAGCAAAATCAATAGGCGTAGCTCCTTTAGGAAAAGCAATTAATCGACCTTTCGGCGTAAAACAAAAAACTTGGTCTTGAAAAAGCTCAAGTTTTGTATGTTCTAAAAACTCTTCTGGATTATCTCCATCAGACAAAGATTGTATCGTTTGACGCAACCATGCATAGGCATTCGTTTCACTTGATAACTTCACAGTCGAATAATTGGAGCCGTGCTCTTTATATATGGAATGAGCAGCAACCCCATATTCAGCAACTTCATCCATAGCAGCCGTTCTAATTTGCAACTCAACACGTTGTCTTGAAGGACCAACAATTGTTGTATGAATAGAACGATAATCATTTTGCTTTGGTATAGAGATATAATCTTTAAAACGACCAGGAACCATTGGCCATGTCGTATGAATGACACCAAGAGCACGATAACAATCATTCACGGACTCAACAATCACACGAAATCCAAAAATATCCGATAATTGTTCAAAAGATAATGCTTTACTTTCCATTTTGCGAAAGACTGAATAAGATTTTTTCTGACGGCTTTTAACATCTGCTTTAATGCCATGCTCGAAAAAAAGTTTTGTCAATTCATTTTCAATTGTGGAAAGCAAATCACGGTTGTGTTTCAATAATTCAGAAAGTCGATTGGTAATCGTACGATAACCTTCTGGATTTAAATAAAAGAAAGAGAGATCCTCTAATTCCTCACGCATATCCTGCATACCCATACGACCTGCAAGTGGCGCATAGATATCCATCGTCTCCTCAGCAATTCGCCGACGTTTATCATCACGCATAACACCAAGGGTACGCATATTATGAAGACGATCAGCAAGTTTGACTAAAAGAACACGAACATCATCAGAAATAGCTATAAGAAGTTTACGAAGATTTTCTGCTTGTACGGCTTTCTTTGATACAAGATCAAGCTTATTAAGCTTTGTAAGCCCTTCAACCAACTTTCCAATTTCAGAACCAAAAAGCTGATCAATTTCTGCTCGTGTAGCGCTTGTATCTTCAATTGTATCATGCAAAAGAGCAACAGCAATCGTTGCCTCGTCCAACCGCATATCTGTCAAAATAGCAGCAACTTCTAAAGGATGAGAAAAATAAAGATCACCTGACGCACGCTTTTGATGTGCATGCTTTTTCATTGCATAATCATAGGCCCTGTTTAAAAGAGCCTCATCTACGTCAGACTTGTAACGTTGAACACGTCCAACAAGCTCACACTGACGCATCATACGAGCATATCCTTTATCTTTTCACACCCCTAATCTTTATTGAACACGTCCTATTAATAAAAGACACGAAAAATAATTGCTCCTCACATGACAAAGTATCTTTACCCCTTTAACATAAATTGCTGCAATTAATAATCGTCACTTTTTTCTGGAACAACCAAACCTTCAATACCCGCTAAAAGCTCTTCTTCTGACATATGATCAAATGAAGTACCTTCTTCTTGCGACGACGTATTAAAAACACTTTCAGCTTCACCTGAATGGGTAATAAATCCACTTGCCATTTCTGGCTCATCTACTTCCACATGCTTTTGCAGCGAATGAATAAGGTCTTCCTTTAAATCAGCAGGCGACAATGTTTCTTCTGCTATTTCACGCAAAGCAACAACTGGATTTTTATCATTATCACGATCAACCGTAATCTGCGCTCCTTGTGAAATCTGACGCGCCCGATGACCTGCTAAAAGTACCAATTCAAAGCGGTTGTCAACTTTATCAATACAATCTTCTACCGTTACGCGGGCCATTTATGCCTCTTTCTCAAATAAAAAAATAATAGCGGATAAAGGAGTATATACAATAATCAAAATAAAACACAAGAAAAACAACACAAACTTTTATATTTTTTGATTAAAGAACTTATTTAAAAAAATTCTTGGAAAATTTATAAAAATGTATAACCTATCCATGCTCGTTATCAAAATTTCTTTTAAAAGCATTCCAATAGATTGACTTCAAACAAAGGGAGGTCTTTCTTGACAAAATACTTGTCTGGAGTCCTTATCCTTTTAAAAGGAATACCTGCTGTTTAAACCCTTTGCAATAACAGCAGCCTTATACATACTTTTTATGATAATATCTTCATCTAAAGAGAGAACTTTTTTCTTTGAACGTCATGTGTATCGCACTCTTATTCATCGAATAAATTACTGAAAAATGACCTCTCTTTACACAATAATGAGCAATAAGTTTATATTAAACTTTCTTCTAAAAAAGTTTATTTATATTCATTATAGATTGTTTATCAAAACATAACCCGTCATATACGCTATAAAGACTCAAAAAATAGAAAAACGATTGATGCCTAACACCATGAATAGCCAATTAACATCACTGTGCCCAGAACCACCCAAAAATTGCAATTTATGTCCGAGGCTTCATCAATTTATCGCTGGCTGGCGTGCAAAAGAACCAAGTTGGTATAACGCACCGGTGCGCCCATTCTTTCCTTATAAAGGGCCAGATACAACACGCCTTCTTATTGTTGGGCTTGCTCCTGGATTACGCGGAGCAAATCGAACTGGACGTCCATTTACTGGTGATTATGCTGGGCACTTACTTTATTCAACTTTAAAAAAGTTTGGTTTTGCCCAAGGAACCTTTGAAGAAAGAGCAGACGATACTCTTGAACTTATTGATGCAGCAATTGTTAACTCTGTTCGTTGTGTTCCACCAGAAAATAAACCCACCGGTGCAGAAATTAACACGTGCCGCTATTTCTTCTCACCTCTTTTAACAAATCTTCCCAAACTTAAAGCCGTTATTACCTTAGGCACCATTGCGCACCATTCAACGATACGTGCCCTTAATGCAAAAGTTTTAGCTCACCCTTTTGGACACGGCGAAATCAATAACATCGGCAGATTACGCATCTTTTCGAGCTATCACTGTTCTCGTTATAATACAAATACTGGACGTTTGACAGACGCCATGTTTCATCAAATCTTTCAAGCAGCAAAAACATACTTAAATCAATGCTAAAACTGTTTTAAACAGTGCTATGAATAAAGAATATCTAGATCGCATCCATTAGCCATACCTTTTTAAAAGTCTTGCTTTTTCACGTCCCCAATCGCGTTTTTTTTCCGTTTCGCGCTTATCATGAAGCTTTTTCCCTCGCGCTAGAGCGATCTCCAACTTAACGCGCCCTCGTTCATTAAAATAAAGTTTGAGAGGAACAAGTGTCATTCCTTCACGAGACGTTGCATTAAAAAAACGTGCCATCTCACGTTTTGAAAGTAATAATTTGCGCAAACGTCGTGGTTCATGATTAAAACGATTAGCCTGCGTATATTCAGGAATATAGCTGTTTACTAACCATAATTCCCCATTCTCAAAACTCGCATAGCTTTCAGCAATATTGGCATGATTAGAACGTAAGGACTTCACTTCCGCTCCCTGAAGGACAAGACCAGCCTCGAGATTATTAAGGATTTCAAAATTAAAACGTGCTTTACGATTGTCAGCAATTATTTTCCGTACGGGCGCGTTCTTTTTTTTATTCATGGCTTTGTCAATATCATTTTATGCTTTTAAAAGACCAGCATGACTGAGGGCTGCATCAATAATCTTCTTTGTTCTTTCTGTTAATGGAACAATAGGAGAACGCACAGTATCACCACAAAATCCTAATTTTGCAGCAGCATATTTAATACCTGCTGGACTAGGTTCAATAAATACAGCACGATTAAGAGGCATCAAGCGATCATTTAATTCTCGTGCTGTTTTATAATCACCACGAAAACAAGCGGCTTGAAGCTCTGCACAAAGCTTTGGAGCAACATTAGAGGAAACTGAAATACACCCCATACCTCCATGTGCATTAAAACCTAACGCCGTACAATCATCACCGGAAAGCTGCACAAAATCTTTTCCACACTTTTCACCTTGTTCACTAACGCGCTCAATTCTGCTCGTTGCATCCTTAACACCAATGATATTGTTAAAATCTTGATAAAGGTCTTTCATCGTTTCTACAGCCATATCGATAATAGAACGACCAGGAATATTATAAATTATAATTGGAATAGAAACAGCTTTGGCAATGGAAGAAAAGTGCTTGTATAAACCAGATTGATTTGGTCTATTATAATAGGGAGTGACAACCAAAACTGCATCTGCACCAGCTTTTTGCGCGTATTGTGCAAGCTCTACGGCCTCACTTGTGCTATTTGATCCCGCTCCAGCAACAACAGGAACACGCTTTGCAACCTGCTCAACACACAATTCTATAATCCGCTTATGTTCTTCATGACTTAACGTTGCTGATTCACCTGTTGTCCCAACAGGGCTTACACCGTTAATCCCTTGTGTGATCTGCCATTCAACAAAATCACAAAACGCCTTCTCATCAATCGCGCCCTTGTTATCAAACGGTGTGATAAGCGCAGTTATAGCTCCCTTGAGCATGATAAACTCCCTATAATGTTTGCTTTTATTTTTTTTATAATCGCCTTTTATAAATTTTAAATAGAGCATAATCTTGCTCTATCATTGAAGCAAGATGAATTTCAAAAAAAGCCCCCATAAGATGAAAATGTCCCTCCTTAAATGTTAAACATTTCTTTAAAATAAGCCGTCTATATTAACGCGTTTTTCATGCTTGTGTTCTATAAATCCTTAAGTTTTTACAAAAAGCAAGGTCTCAAGGTCTTTTCTCTATGCGTGTATTTTCCACCTCTCTTTTCGTATCAACCTTTACTGCACTTATACTGGCAATAAGAATTTTATTTTCAAGTGCACTTGCACAAACACCGCTTTTACATGGGAAAGTACCAATCCCTTCGACACGTCCTACCCCCATTGCCATAAAACAAGAAGCTCAAGAACCTCTTCAACAGAGACACACGACATCGCACAATACTGCGACACTCAAACAACTAAAAGCTGGATTAGATGCACTAGCAAACAACAATATTGCAAAAACAATAAATCTTCGTAATTCAATGGAAAAACATAGCCTTGATCGTTATATTTTGACATGGGCGCTAGGACTATCAAAGCAAAATAATATACCAAGCTCTGAAATATCTAATGCAATTAACATGCTAAAAGGATGGCCTGGTATAGAAACGATGCAACGCAATGCTGAACGTGCTTTTCTTAACGAAACCAATATCACACACGCCATTATCCAAAAATTTTCTCATCATCCCCCCCTTACAGCACAAGGCATGGCTCTCTTTGCTAAAGCACTCATTGCAACGGGACAAATCACCCGTGCTCAACACATTATTGCACCATGGTGGCATAAAACACGGCTTAATGCACAAGAAGAAGTATTTGTTCTTAAAAATGCAAGTGCTGCCTTAAAACCTATTGATCATTTAAAACGCATGCAGTTTATGTTGTATGCACATCGTTTTGATTCAGCGGCACGCGTTGCAAAATTAGCCCATGCTCAATCTCTTTTTGATGCTTTTGTAGCCGTTGAAAAAAATGATCCTAGAGCTACACAAAAATTAAAAGCTGTAGAGAGATCATGGAAAAAAGATCCTCTCTTCCAGTTTGCTCGAATGCGCCATCTGCGGCGAACAGAACAATATGATGCAGCCGCAACACTCATGATGAAAACATCACAAGATGCATTCCATCTTATGAACCCTCAATCATTGTGGAAAGAGCAACGCGCCCTTTCTCGTGAAATGCTTGATTTAAACAAACCCCAAATAGCTTATCAACTCGTTGCAAGGCACACTGGTATGACATCTGCATTAGCCGTCGATGCTGAATTTCACGCAGGATGGTATGCACTACGGTTTCTTCATAACCCTAAGTTGGCAATGCAGCATTTTTCACGTATTCCTCAACTCTCTTCTTTACCTTTTTATGCATCACGTGGATATTACTGGATGGGACGAACAGCAGAAGCGCTAAAAGAACATCAAAATGCCCAGCAATACTTTCATCGCGCCGCTCATTTTGGCGCAACGTATTATGGTCAATTAGCCGCTGCGCGACTCAACCAAAAAAAATTTAATATCTCTTTTCCTAAACCAACAATCGCTGAGCGACAACATTTTAGTGCACGAAAAGCGATCAAAGCAATTCAACGTCTTGAAGAAGCTGGATATGCTGAGTTTGCTAAAGTTTTTTATAGAGAACTCGGAAAAAAAATAGAAAGCCCCGGTGAATTAGCTCTTCTGGCTGTTATGGCAGAAAAAAATGGTGACTATTATACCAGCCTCAGAATCGGAAAAATGGCTGCTTTCCTAGGAAAAAATGTCGGAGCACTCTCTCATCCTCTGGGAGCTATACCAGACTCTGCTCATATTTCTGTAGAAGAAAAATCGCTTATCTATGCCATTGCACACAAAGAAAGCGAATTTAATCCAACAGCCATATCACAAGCAGGTGCACAAGGGATACTCCAATTGCTTCCTACAACTGCAGAAGCACTAGCAAAAAAATACTCAATCGCATGGTCTCCTAAAAGATTTAGCAGTGATGCGCGTTATAATGTGACATTAGGCACCCATTTTCTCAATGAACAATTGGAACGTTTTAATGGATCCTATATACTAACTCTTATTGGCTATAATGCGGGTCCCCGTCGAGTCAATGAATGGATAAAACGTTATGGCGATCCTCGAGGTCAATCTCTCGATAACGTCATTGATTGGATTGAACGTATTCCTTATACAGAAACACGTAATTACGTGATGCGTGTCATGGAAAATTATGGTGTCTACAAAGCAAGACTCACTGGGAAAATAGATATAAAAACCGACTTGCTTTCTGGTCGACGGAAATAATATGCCTTAACTTCCCAAATAGCATTTGAAAGCGTTGATAAGAAGTGTTTTTATTCCTTTTTAAATAGTACCATACCCACTTTCTTAGGACGTATAAGAAAGTAATTTTAATTGATTCAGTATTAATAAATTCGAAATGATGAATTATCATTATAAATCAACAGGTAGTACAAATAATTCATTTCTTCTCAACATAGATGACAATATCATAGAGATTACAAATATAAGAGAAGAGTGAAACAAATAGCTCATCCTTTTACTGTTGCTTATTAGTCAATATTCAAATCTTGTGAAACAGCTTATTTTAAGACTATTTTTTCTGCTTACAATATTTCTATACCCAATAGGGGCGCATTATTGTGTATATCGTTTAGATTATCTCTGATAACAGAAAGAGAGACGCATTGAGTTAGAAAGCCTTAAAGACAAACAATTCTCTTCTGCCCCTTCCCTTTTCATTCGGTTTTACGACTTTTAAATATGTCAATATCTTTTAATAATAAAGATGAATCTTTGCTTTTTTCTCATTTTTACATATAAGCTCACATCCTTTACACAAAACAGAGCATCCCCAAATAGTATGTTTTTCTTATTTATATTATTGTTTTATTTTAATGTTTCTAAGTCCATTTCACAACGGTGTATCTGAAAAGTACTTACGAAAATCCTCTCACGAATGGTATAAAAATCGATTAGACACGATTAACCTTTAATTAATAAAACCTATAGCTCTATCATCCCTTAACTCCCAATGTTGCAAAAGCCCTTTCATTTAGAGCACTCATAAGAAGTATATTCACTGCTTTTTAGAAGTTTTTTATCCATGCTCCTCCTCAACTTGTATCATAAGTAAGCGGATGGTTTTGATTGATTCAACATCAAAAAAATTCGAATAAATTATATTTGAACTTTCATCAAAATTATAAACAATCATTATAAATCAATATATTATAAGAAAATCGCCCCGTATAAAAAATCAGCTAAATATTAGGGATACTCTAATTGTTTTATTCACTTTTGATGGTGGTGGTGGAAAAGAACCAACGCGTCGAAGGGCTGCCATCGCTAATCGATCAAGTTCTGGATCTCCAGCAGAAACAATGACACGACTAGAAAAAATACTCCCCTGCTCATGCACCATAAATTCTAACTTCACCGTTCCTTTTGTACGATTGGTGCGCTGTCCCACAATATAATTTTTTTGCCTTTCTAATTGTGACTGTACCTTTGCTAACCACTCCATTAACAACATATCTTCAAGCCCTGCTGTACCGCCGCCCTTGTTGATGGAAGAAGAACGTACCGCCTTTGCATTGGAGCGCTTTACTACAGCCTTTGGCATCGGTATTGTTTTTTTGATAAACGCTTTATGCTCCACTTTTTGAGGTAGGGGTTCTTCCAAAGGCTTTAAGTCATCTTGTTCTACTATATGCTGAGGTTCTTCCGATTGAACTTCATCCACGGATTCCAATCCTTCTGACTCCTGCTCTAGGAGATCAGACTGTAATACTTCTTGCTCTGTATTAATATCCGACTCTCTATGAATATCTGGCAAATCTGTATCAACATCCGGATATACAGTTTCTTGCACAAAAGTCAGCATAATCTCCGATGAGAGCAAGCCATTACTTATACCAGTACTTTGAAAATAAAACTGTGCTGCTAATAATACATGCAAAAAGAAAGCCCCAATAAATGCACCAATCCAAAGAGTTAATAATTGTTTCGTATTTGCAAAATTCATCGTTTATTCTGCCACTATTTTAAGCTTAATATTGGTGTTCAATCTCATTAAAACAGGCTATTTTGAAATTGCAACTTTTTTCTTGACTGATTTTGTCATGTTTAATATGGTCTTCTAATGATTTTGTGCCGTTGTCAAAATCATTCCTACTTGGCTGGCAAGTTTTAATCAGTGAGTCCAGCCTTTTTGTATTAAAAAATTTCAAAACAGAGAGGGGATGGTTAAAAGGGTTATGATGTGTTATGCAAATAAGACGAAAAAATATCTATAAAAGCTGTGTAATTTTAAGTGCATTATCGGTCTGTATACCTTCATTTGTTTTTGCACAAAATAAAGATGGAAGTGCTGTCACTGAACTTAAACCAATCCTTATTAAAGGAAAAAAAATAGAAGATGCTTCAAATTCAATAACCATTCTGACTGATCGTAAGACCAACAAGAATATTGATGAAAGACAAATAACTGATGTTTATGATGTGAGTCGTCTTAATCCTTCCGTATCCTATAACTCAGAAAATAACAGTTTCGTTATTCGGGGTTTAGATGCAAACCGTGTTCTTACGACAATGGATGGTATTTCTCTTCCATGGTTTAATGATATATTCCGTGGTGGAGGTGGAAACACAACTTTTGATTTCAATGCTCTTTCTACGTTTGATACTATTCAAGGATCAGATTCTAGTCTTTATGGTTCTGGCGCCTTAGGGGGAATCATTGCGTTGCGTACCCTTGATCCTGAAGACCTGATCGTGGAAGAAAAGAATTGGGGAAGCCTTATAAAAGGTGGTTATAATTCTGTTGATAACAGCTGGCGCATCGATCAAGCTTTTGCTGTGCGTAATTACCGGACATTTTTACTTTTTCAAGGATCTTATGTAGAAGGTCATGAGCGCAAAAATATGGGAACAGTAGAAGGGTATGAGGAACGCACGCGCAAAAACCCTTCTCACTTTGATAAAAATAACTTGCTTTTTAAAATTCATCAATATTTGAGTGATAATCACCGCCTTGGTTTTACCGCAGAGCGTTTTGGTCATAATAGTAACACACATGAATTAAATTCGTCTAAAAGATACGCTCCAGGTTCCGTTTATGAGCAGGATAATAAACTTCGTGAGCGCTTTTCTCTTTCTTATAATTATAATGGTAATGGTGATGCAGTTCTTGATGTGTTTAATGGGCAGCTTTATTGGCAAAGGCAATCAAGTCGTTACGTTATGACAGGCGTTCGTGTTTCAGCACCCAAAGGGGATTATTTGAGAGATAATTTCTTGCGTAATATCAATTATGGTTTCAATGCTGATGCCCTTAAAAAAGTGGATTTTGGCACTATAAACCATACGTTAAAGTTTGTAATGAATGTTTCGTCATCTAAATTTCATCACTATTTGTTAGGTAAAGACAACTGTCATATAAAAGAATACGCTCGGGGATGTCTTTTTGTTCCTGCTAATCGATCAGATTCACCAGACACAAATGGTTACAATTTAGGTTTTGTTTTTGAAGATGAAATTGGGTTGGTTGATGATCGTTTTCGTGTAATACCGGGAATCCGGTATGATTGGTACAAATATGTTCCTCAGAAAACACCTTCTTATGAGAAAGCATTGATTTCTGATAAATTCCCTCCAGAAAGAAGTGGTTCACGCTTTTCTCCTAAATTACGCGTGGAGTGGGATGTTCGTAATCAAGTAACGCTCTATGCTCAGTGGGCACAGGCTTTTCGTGCACCACGTATTTCAGAACTTTACGTCTCTTATATCAAACCTTCTGCTTATTATGTGAAAGGGAATCCTGATCTTCAACCAGAAACAAGCAATGGGTATGATGTTGGTCTACGGTATGGAAATGTAAATTTCGGTGGTTCCTTCAATGCCTTTTTCAATCAATATAAGAATTTCATAGATACTGAGGATAGAGGGCCATCAGAGGAATTTAGATTTGCGCGTCGGCATTACATGAATCGTTTTCACGTGCAAATTTTTGGTGTTGAAACAAAAGCCCATTTAGTTCTTAAAAATGGTTTTCATAGCAATGTTGCTCTTGCTTATTCACAAGGAAAAGATCTTGATAAAAAGGAGTATCTTAACTCAATTCCTCCTTTGAAAGCAGTTATCGGATTAGGATATGCAAAAGAGGTTTGGGGAAGCGATATTATCCTTACTTTGGCAGCTAAACGTGACAAAGTAGCCGGAGAATCTGATTACCAAAAAATTCCAGGATATCATGTCGTTGATATGACAGGGTGGTGGAAACCATTCGGTGAAACGGGACCTATTCTAAGAGCCGGTGTTTATAATCTTTTCAATACAAAATATTGGAATGTATCTGAACTTCCTTCAGGTAAAAGTTCAACACCAAAAGATTATTATAGCCAGCCTGGTCGTAACTTTAAGGTGTCGTTTGTACAAAAGTTTTAGTCACTTCTGTTAATTATTCGGTCAATAAAATCGTATTGATAAAAGGATTAATTATTGTGTTTCTATTTTCAACATCTTTTAAATTACAAAGATTTGGTAGAAAAGTTTTAATTCTTTCTGTTTTATCGTTTTTTGATTGCTCAGCTGTTGGCGATAGAGTGTTATTTTGTGATAGATTGAACTCTTAAAAGAATTTAATTTATTGCCTTGGAATTGTAAAATTTGAAAGTTAGTTTTTGAGTTAAGTAACATAAGGTAAATTCATGGCACATACAGCTGAAATGATTCTTCGTTTGCGTGAAGAAAAAAAAGAAATGCGAAACCGCGATTTTGCGGTTTCGATTGGTATATCTGAAGCAGAGCTTATTGCGGCTTATTGTACCATTGGAAAAGCAAAAAGGCTACAAACTGATGTTGCTACTCTCTTAGAAAATGCACCTCGACTTGGAACCGTCATGGTCTTAACTCGCAATGAATATGCTGTTCACGAAATAACGGGACGTTTTGAAAAAATTGTTCAAAACGAACATATTCCTATCACACTTGGTGAAATTGATTTGCGTATTTTTACAAAACAATGGAAGTTCGGTTTTGAATATGATGTCGTTATTCTTGGAAAACCTACAAAAAGTCTGCAATTCTTTGATCAACATGGCGTTGCTATTTTAAAGGTCTATTCTAAAGATATGACAAATATGGAAGAGTGGAATAAACTTGTTGAAAAGCTCCTTCTTGAAGATCAGTCTCCTGTTCTTAACATTCTTCCCGTTTTTCTCCCAGCCCAATGTGACATAACAGAATTGGATATTGAGAGTTTTCGGGATCGTTGGCGGAAAATGACAGATGTACACCAACTTCACAAAATTATTTCCGAATTTAAAATTAATCGACATCATGCTGTAAAATATGTTGGTAATGAATTTGCCGATGAATTACAGGTAAATGCTGTTGAAATAATGCTTAACCAAGTCGCACAACAAGAACTGCCAATCATGTGTTTTGTTGGGAATAAAGGGTGTATTCAAATTTTTAGTGGGACTGTAAAAAATATTAAGCAAATGGGACCTTGGCTTAATGTTCTTGATCCAAGATTTGACCTTCATTTACTCACGTCCGGAATTGCTAGAGTATGGCATGTTCGCAAACCTACCCGTGATGGTTATGTCAGTTCACTTGAAGTTTTCGATAAAGATGATGAGATGGTTATTCAATTCTTTGGCGTACGCAAGGAGGGTCAAAAAGAACGTGAAGATTGGCGTTCTTTATTGAATAGTTTGCCATCATGCCAAGAAAACAGCAGTAACTAAGATAAGGTTAGACATGTTCATATCTCTTTTACATAGGTTATCAAACCTTTTTCTTATGTGTTTACTGCTCTCTCTTACTTGTTTTTCTAAACAAGTAATTGCTGAACCTGCAACGCGTTTTCCTGAAAATGCTCGAATTGTTTCTATCGGCGGAGCACTTACAGAAATTGTCTATGCATTGGGAGCCCAAGATCAACTTGTCGCCCGTGATAGTACAAGCGTCTACCCACAAGAAGCGCTCAAGCTTCCTGTGCTTGGATATATGCGTGCTCTTTCACCTGAGGGGGTTTTATCACTTGCTCCAGAGGGTATATTGCTTGTTGAAGGAAGTGGTCCCGCTTCAACAATTGATATTCTCAAAAAAACATCGATACCTCTGGTGATCATACCAGAAGACTACTCCCGTGAAAATGTGATAGAAAAGATTCGCCTCGTTGGTCAAGCCATTCATCGGGAAGTGCAAGCCGCGGCGTTAATTGAGAAATTGAAGCGTAATTTTTTAGACAACGATGCGCTTTTGGCGAAAGTAACAACACCAAAGCGTGTTCTTTTTGTTTTCTCTGTGCAAAATGGACGCGTCATGGCATCTGGAACAGGTACTGCAGCTGATAGTATGATCAAACTTTCAGGCGCTATCAATGCTATCACCGATTATAAAGGATATAAACTTCTCAACGGCGAAGCATTATTGAAATCAGATCCTGATGTTATTTTGCTTGTAAAACATGGTGCAAGATCAACCAGCATTGATAAGATTTTAGCCATACCGGCAGTTCAAGCAACAACTGCAGCGAAAAATCATGCCATAAAACAGATGGATGCTATGTATTTTTTGGGATTTGGTCCACGTACTGCAGACGCATCAAGAGAACTTATTGAGATACTTTATGGTGCACATCAAAACGGTAAGAGCTGATAAAAATGGTAGACGGTACATCCAGGATGCATTTACCTAAAGAAAAAGAAGGTAAAAAAATAAACCGTTCAAAACAGGGGAAGATTTTATTATTAAGCTTAATAATATTCCTTATTTTCAGTATTTTTGGTGGGCTCTTGAATGGTGCAGCAAAGGTTTCTTTCGTTGATCTCCTCCATGTGATGCTTACACAAGATTTTTCGGTAAGTAGTAAAACGCGTGATTACCTCGTGCTCATCGACATAAGGCTTCCCCGTGTTATCTTGGGATTATTGATTGGAGCAGCTTTAGCTGTCTCCGGTGTTCTTATGCAAGGGCTTTTTCGTAATCCTCTTGCAGATCCCGGAATTGTAGGTGTATCAGCAGGTGCTGGACTTGGAGCAGTCTTAGCAATTGTTGTCGGCATTGCTTTTCCTGTTTCTTTTGCACCTTTTCTAGAGCCTTATAAAGTTATCATAGGTGCTTTTTTTGGTGGACTTTTATCAACGATTATTCTCTACATAATAGCAACGCATAACAGCTTTACCTCTATTGCAACCATGCTGCTTGCTGGCATTGCTCTTGGTGCATTAAGCAGTGCTGTTGTCGGAACATTGATTTTTGTCGCAAATGACCAACAACTGCGTGATATCACTTTTTGGAGTCTGGGCTCTCTTGCGGGCGCTACATGGTTGAAAGTATGGCTCGTTCTCCCTTTTATCGTTATTGGTCTTCTTTTCTCTCCCTTTTTATCACGAGCACTTAATGCCCTTGCTCTTGGAGAAGCTGTTGCTGGCCATATTGGTTTCCATATTCAACGCGTCAAAAATATTGCTATTCCTCTTGTTGCTCTTATGTGCGGCAGTGCTGTTGCTGTCAGTGGTGGTATTGGTTTTATTGGTATTATTGTTCCTCATATTTTACGTCAGCTCATTGGTCCTGATCATCGCTATCTCATTCCTTGCTCTGCTCTCTTGGGAGCAGCATTACTTATTTTTGCTGATATGTTTGCACGCTTAATTGTTGCCCCCGCAGAATTGCCGATTGGGATTGTAACAGCACTTTTTGGTGCACCTTTCTTTCTATGGATCCTTATATGCAAACGAGGAACAGACTTTTCATGATTGAAGCGACAAATATTTGTGTTCAGCGCGGAAAGAAGCAGATTCTTAAACACATTAATCTTCAAGCTAAAAGTGGTGCTTTTACCATTATTATTGGTCCTAATGGATCAGGAAAAAGTACTTTTATCAAAGCTCTGAGTGGTGAAATTCCTTACAGTGGAAAAATAACCTTAAATGGTTATAATGTATGCCAAACAAAAACTCATGTAATGGCAAAAATGCGCGCTGTACTACCACAATCAACAACGCTCGTATTTCCATTCTTAGTCCATGAAGTTGTAGGGCTTGGCCTTTCTGTAAACCAATTTAGCATTGCCAAAGCCGAATTGCAAAATCTTATCCAGAAAGCTTTAGAGTGCGTTGACCTTTCTGATTATGGCAACCTGTATTATCACCAATTATCAGGCGGAGAACAAGCTAGAGTGCAACTTGCCCGTGTACTTTGCCAAGTCTGGAAACCTGTTCATAATGGGATTCCTCGCTGGATGATATTAGATGAACCTATTGCTAGCCTCGATATTCAACATCAAATCATCGTTATGGATATTGCTAAACAATTTGCTCATTCTGGTGGCGGTGTTCTTGCTGTTCTTCATGACCTCAATCTCGCGGCACATTATGCAGATAACATGATCTTGCTCAAGGAAGGTAAGATTTATTGCGAAGGAAATGCAACTAATGTTTTGACAACACAAAATCTCCGCAATGTTTATCATTGTTCTTTAAACGTTTCTGAATTACCTAAAGAAGATATCCCTTTTATACTCCCTCAAACGACATCCTCCTATGAAATTAGATCTCTAAGCTATCGGCTTCAATCTAAAAACTAAAGTCCATAGCAAAATAAAACACGCAAATATTCAAGAATCTTTTTTATTTTTATATGAATTCCTTTTTGTCATCTATCATAAAAAAAGAAGACCAATTACCCTAAAGATATTTTTTGAAAAAAATACCAGTTTAAAATCTTTCAAGATTTTACGTAACTAAAAACATGTGAAGTTTTGTTTTGTTATCAAATTTTTAGATAATACGAATTTATACAACATAAATATGCGTTTTCTCACTCTTTCTATCACTTTTATCTTTATAAAAATGATTCAAGAAATACATACAAATGCCTTTGTTATAATAACGGGTGTATTATTTATATCTTCTAAGGACTATATAGAAATCAAGTACCTTTCTCCCCTCCATAAAAGATTTATTTGTAGCTTTAATGGTAATGTTTTCTTTATAACACATATACTTTAGCTTTTTTTATAAATAAATATTGATTTACAATGATATTTTTACTTTTCTCTCTCTATTAAAAAATTGTTTATTGGCATATCATAAAGAATTAACCTATTGAATAAAAACTTTAAAATAAACTCAATAACGCTTCTTGTAAGCCCCCTAATGCAAAAACAATACGGAATATAGGGATGAGGAGAGAGTATAGAAATAGCGTTGCTCTGCTGCTTCACAAGCATAACGATGATTCCACTCAAAGGGGTACACTATCATTTACAGATAAAGCCTCCTACCATGGCAATGCAAAGAAATGAAATCGACAACAAGGTGAAAAATATCTTTATAAGATGAATTAACTCATACAGGGTTATGCTATTTTTGCACAAAAAACGCTAAAAATATTGTACTTTTTTATGCCTCAGGTTGAATAATTTTACTACCTTCCCCTATCAAAACACCTTATGAAAAAATATATCTCCAGATCTCTTCACGGCACAGTTTAAATGATTTTTACACATTTTCCCTATGTTATCGTACAATTATAAAAAAGTTATGATTTTCTTTTTTTTATAATAAATTATATCCTTAACTCTTTCTTTCAATCATTTTAAAATTGTTTTTTCACTCTCTCAAGTATCCTATTAACAATATAGATTTCCTTTTCATATGCATAGAAAATAACGCGGAATTGCTCCGCGTTAACAAAATTATCAAGGTGTATAGATTATTATTATTACTTAAACATACTCATGATTTTATAGCATAGACAACGGTTGTATTAACAGGGCGCGTTTCTGCCTCACCCGTATGGGAAAGAGTTACCTTGTGTGTATGTGCACCAGCAGAAGCTGTTCTCCCTTTCAGGGTCGCATTATAAGTATAATGATTCGGGAGTCTCCCAATATCACCAACGGGCCATCCTACCCCTTGATACTCAAAATTATGCGCATGCTCGCCTGCGTTTTCAATACTCCCAATATGCGTATGTGATTTTATGCTATCTTGTTGTTCATCTGCAAACTTTCTACCACCATCTAAACCCCGACCATTATCAAAGCCGCGTAAAAACATACCTCTAAAATCAGGAACTTTAAAAGTTTTATTGCTGTCTTTTCCCCATTTATCACCTATTGCCTCGAATAACTGCGGATAATCTTCACGCTTATAGGCCTTACCATCACATAAAAGCCAACCATTTGGCACATTTTGCATAGCAAATGTTGCAATGAATCCAGAGGGGAAACTTTCTATCTTAGGTGGTGTAGGGTTTAATAAATACCAACCCTCATGCTCTTTTATTAAAACACCATTATTGTATACCATTTCATAAATGCCATCTGTTTGAAATTCTCCACCTTCTAATGGTATAACCCCCGTATCAGTGGCTTTATAGATAAGCTTTTCTCCTATATTATTAACAGTTATTGTTGTCACGCCAATATTTACACCACAAGCTTTAAAACGTATGACGATATCATTGTTGTATTTCTTTATAGGCGAAACTGTCTTTAAGGTAATTAATGTTGTTTTATCTTCCAAATTTACTATAAAGCTTGAATTAATAGATCCACCATTATCTGCAAGATATTCGCGCACGCGCTGCATCATCGCCCGTGCACTATCATTAACAGAACTAGGCGGCTGTCCTTCTGCCCAATTAATGATACTATCTGAATAAGCATTTTCATCAGCCTTTAGAGACCAATCGTAAATATTAGACATTTTAAATCCCCCATTATTTTCATAGTTTTTCTAACAACTTCTCGTTCTGTGCACTAAAATGTGCTGCCGCTGTTGATTGGTACATCATAACCACTGCACCATCCTTATTTACGTATTTTATCTCTCTTCACTCCTTCCAATTTTATAACCTAAATTCACCAGACGCTTTTCATAACATTAGTATTAATGCTTTCTCTTCTAATGTATAATCTAACTAACTCATCTTATGTTACTTAATATCTTGTTTTGTTGCTTTGCTGTTGTTATATAATTATTTTTTAAATCTTGCATCTTGTTGCAAAATTTATAAATACTATTCAAATTTTTCCTTATTATGGATTTCATATAACCATTACTGAATGTAATAACTTATCATCCACATAGAAAGTTTCTGACTTAAACATTATCTTTTTTTTTCAATAGCTTAAATCTATCTCGTCGATATTTTATACCATATATTTTAAACAAAGAAATTCTATCTTTTAGCTATCATTTGTATTAAAATTTTAAAAATTAGCTTCAAATTTTTTATATGCTTCATTATGTTTTTATTCCCACGCACATACTTTGTTCTATTTTATTCAATTTATTTCTGAAATTGTGTCACAAGATTAGCACCAATGTTTTTTTTGAATAAGCTTTTGTTCAATCTAAATGTATCACAGAGAATATATTCAATATGGACATTTGCTCCACACTTTCATTAAACTGGAAATAAAATACTTTGAAATATTCAATATCACACACCTTCACAAAATTTGAAGGTTGTATCCGATCCGGAAAAAATTAAAAAGCATAACCTAGCCTCTCCCCCAATTTTTATGAACAATATCCTTGTTTTTTAAACGCCCCATAACCAACTTTTCCCCTCCCACAGTTAACACATCTACCTCTATATATTATTATATGTATATTTTTTTTGCAAGAACAATAAATCATTCTAAACAACATCTTGCAATTATTGGTGTTCTTCTTAATTCAAGACAATATTATTTTTAATAATAAAGATTAGGTATTGTTTCACGCTTTTGTTTATCGCATTCTTAATGGGAACATCCCCCTCATGAAGAATAGAATGCCCCAAACAAAATATAATGATATTGCATATTACGCACTTTTTAAGAAATATTGCTCAAAATATACTCCTTTCATTTTACGACAGCGCACGTCCATGATACAATAGCAAGCCATTATAGATCATCAGCTTTAAGATTTTGAAGATACAAGTGGAATCCATCATACATTTTGTTGTCCCCCACGTTTTGACAGCCTCACATCTTAGAATGTTCATTAAATGACATTTGGCTTCCTTTCTTCAAGTGCTTTGCCCCATACGCTCCCATTTATGACGTGCAAGGAAATGTTTTTATATGAAAAGATATATGATGAGAGGATCTTATGGTATTCTGAGTTATTATTTTAATATGAAAAAAATCTCAATCAGAGCCATAAACTATCTACTTTTCCCTGATAGTCCGTTTTTAACTTTATTCTGGTTTATAAAAGCTTCAATATCATAGTTTATCACTTCATAATATCTATTTTCACTCTTAAAAACAAACCAAAATTGTTTAAAATATATTTTTATGATTGACAATATAGATATTTAAGCCAACCATATTCGTATTAACAAAAATACTTCAAGTGGGAGGAGGCATGCAAATATTAGAATAGATATTGTTTTAGTTTTTCAAAATAATTTTTCTTGAGATGTATTGGGTTTTCTTTGCTATAAAGCAATACTATCCCTATTCTTCTGAATGCTCGTAATTGATAATTTGAATACATCTCCATTAACATCATAACTCCATTAACATCGCAACCTATTTTTGAACTCTGTGTCTATAAGGAAAAAGTTTGTGCAGAAAAATACTCCATCAATCAGTTGTAGCCCCTTTCCCGCTTCACGCAAAATTTATCAACAGAGCCTTCTCTTTTCTGATGTGCGCGTACCATTGCGTGAAATTTCACTGGCTGATGGCAGTGGTGAAAAACCTTTAAACGTCTACGATACTTCTGGCCCCTACACAGATAAAGATATGATCATTGATATTACAAAAGGCCTGCCAGCAATTAGCTTGCCTTGGCTCTCTAAGCGGGATGATACTGAAACTTATCCTGCACGATTAGTTAAACCTGAAGATAATGGATTGACTTCTGATAAAAACCTTACACCAGCCTTTAAGCAAAAACGTTCTATTTTACGAGCAAAAAATGGCAAAGCAATTACACAAATGGCTTACGCACGCGCAGGCATTATTACCGAAGAAATGGAATATGTGGCTATACGAGAAAATGAAGGATTAGCAGTAGAAGAACGGCAGAATGTACCATCAAATGAAACATTTGCTGGATCAATACCAGAAATTTATACTGCGGAATTTGTTCGCAATGAAATTGCTTGTGGACGCGCCATTATCCCACAAAAC
Organism: Bartonella sp. AA86SXKL; assembly: GCF_042196885.1. Taxonomy (NCBI): domain Bacteria; kingdom Pseudomonadati; phylum Pseudomonadota; class Alphaproteobacteria; order Hyphomicrobiales; family Bartonellaceae; genus Bartonella; species Bartonella sp. AA86SXKL. Next base: position 133,985 of record NZ_JBHIRE010000002.1, read on the forward strand.
ATTAATCATCCAGAATGCGAACCCATGATTATTGGACGTAATTTTCGTGTTAAAATTAATGCCAATATTGGCAATTCAGCAGTGACTTCATCTATGGAAGAAGAAGTTGATAAAATGGTTTGGGCCATTCGCTGGGGAGCAGATACAGTTATGGATCTCTCAACAGGTCGAAACATTCACAATATTCGTGAGTGGATTATTCGAAATGCCCCTGTTCCCATCGGGACTGTTCCTCTGTATCAAGCACTCGAAAAAGTACAGGGTATTGCCGAAAACTTAACATGGGACATTTTCCGTGATACCCTTATTGAGCAAGCAGAGCAAGGGGTTGATTATTTTACCATTCATGCGGGATTAAGACTACCTTTTATCCCTTTGACCGTTGATCGGGTAACAGGTATTGTTTCACGAGGTGGTTCTATTATGGCAAAATGGTGTTTGCATCATCATAAAGAAAGTTTTCTTTATGAACATTTTGATGAAATTTGTGATATTGCAAAAACGTATGACATCTCTCTTTCATTGGGGGATGGATTGCGTCCTGGCTCTATTGCCGATGCCAATGATGAAGCCCAATTTGCAGAGCTTAAAACCTTGGGAGAATTGACAAAAATTGCTTGGAAAAAAGATGTACAGGTTATGATTGAAGGCCCTGGGCATGTCCCAATGCACAAAATTAAAGAAAATATGGAGCAACAATTAGATCTTTGTCATGAGGCGCCTTTTTATACTTTGGGACCTCTTACAACAGACATTGCTCCTGGTTATGACCATATTACATCAGCAATTGGTGCCGCTATGATTGGATGGTTTGGAACTGCTATGTTGTGTTATGTAACACCTAAAGAACACCTAGGACTGCCCGATAGGAATGACGTAAAAACTGGTGTGATTACTTATAAAATTGCTGCTCATGCCGCAGACCTTGCCAAAGGTTTGCCTAGAGCACAATTGCGCGATAATGCTCTTTCGCGTGCACGATTTGATTTTAGATGGCATGATCAATTTAACCTTTCTCTTGATCCAGAAACAGCCTGTGCCTTTCATGATGAGACAATGCCTAAAGAAGCCCATAAATTGGTGCATTTTTGTTCCATGTGTGGACCAAAGTTCTGTTCTATGCGTATTTCCCATGATATTCGTGAGGCAGCCGCAATAAGAAAAACAAAAGGGGAAGGTATGATCGCCATGGCCGAAAAATATCAGAAAAATGGTGACCTTTATATGGAAATTGTTCCTCCTCAAAAAAAGAAAGTAAATAGTTGAAGAACATTCTTATCAAAGGTGCAGGTGTAGGCGGCTTAACAGCTGCCTTTATGTTAAAGCAAAAAGGTGCTTCTGTTACTGTATCAGCCCCCTCTCATTCACCTATAGGAAGTGCTAGTTGGTATGCAGGAGGAATGCTCGCACCTTACTGTGAAAGGGAAAGTGCAGAACAAATTGTTGAAGATCTTGGTGTACAAGCTATACAATGGTGGCGTAAAACGCTCCCCAACCTTGTCATACAAAAAGGCACTTTAGTGGTTGCACCTACACGAGATAGAGGAGAGCTTGAACGATTTTCTGTGCGTACGCATAATCACAAAACCATAGATAATACAGAAATAGCTCATCTTGAACCAGATCTTGCTGAACGTTTTAACTGTGCACTCTTTTATGAAAATGAAGCCCATATTGACCCTCGCAAAGCACTTATGGCTTTAAAAGAAAAGCTTCTCAACAATGGAGCCTGTTTTGTTGATGTAGAGAAGGCTGAAAAAAATTTTGATATTGTTATTGATGCGACAGGAATAGCACGTTTAGGAAAAGATAAAAATATACGGGGCGTACGCGGTGAAATGCTTCTCGTGCGCTGCACCGATATTAAAATTTCGCGTCCAATTCGTCTTCTTCACCCACGGTTTCCTCTTTACATTGTACCTCGACAAGATAATATTTTTATGATTGGTGCAACGATGATTGAAAGTGACTTTGATGGTGCAATCTCTGTAAGATCAATGATGGAACTGCTCAACGCGGCTTATACTTTACATCCTGCTTTTGCTGAAGCAGAAATTATTGAATCTGGCGTTGGTGTTCGTCCATGTTATCCTAATAACTTCCCTTCTGTGCATAAAGATGGTAACTTTATTTCTATTAATGGATTTTATAGACATGGTTTTCTGTTGTCTCCAGAAATGGCAAAACGAGCAATGAAATTGGCATTGGAATAAAGCATGCAAATATTTGTTAATGGTGAAACAGTCCAAACAGAAGTTATGACTCTCGGTCTCTTGCTTGAAGAATTGGGGTATGAAGGGAATTGGCTTGCAACTGCTGTTAACGCTGAAGTTGTTCCTATAGATGCACGAAGCCAATTTGTCTTGCATGAAGGAGATAAAATTGAAATTTTAAGCCCAATGCAAGGAGGCTAAAATTATGCTGAATCTTTATGGACGACAATTCTCTTCCCGTCTTCTATTAGGTACAGCGCAATATCCTTCACCAGCAATCCTTCGTGATGCTATTCATAAATCGAATACGGAAATTGTAACTGTTTCCTTGCGCCGTGAAACTGCAGGAGGAAAACAAGGCGGACAATTTTGGCAATTTCTTCAAGATCTTGGGGTAACAGTGCTTCCTAATACTGCTGGTTGTTATACTGTTAAAGAAGCCGTAACCACAGCGCAATTAGCAAGAGATCTTTTTAAAACAGCTTGGATTAAACTCGAAATTATCGGTAATTCAGACACCTTACAGCCAAATATTTTTTCCTTAATCGAAGCTGCTCAAATTTTAAACAATGAAGGTTTCAAAATTTTTGCCTATACAACGGATGATCTCATTGTTGCTGAAAAACTTTTCGACATTGGTTGCCGTGTTATTATGCCTTGGTGTGCTCCTATTGGTTCTGCCAAAGGACCTCATAATACTGATGGATTGCGTTCTATCCGTGCTTACCTTCCTGATGCTACTCTTGTTATTGATGCCGGCATTGGACGCCCATCACATGCCGCCATTGCGATGGAACTAGGTTATGATGCAGTACTGCTTAATACCGCAGTTGCTAAAGCAGCTGATCCTGTCTTAATGGCTGAAGCATTTTCTAAAGCTGTTCAAGCAGGACGTATGGGATATAAAGCTGGCATGATCGAAGCACGCAATGTAGCAGTCCCTTCAACACCAATCATTGGAAAAGCGGTATTTTCATGAAACTGGATCCATTTTACCTCATCGTTGATAACGCTGATTGGATTGAACGTTTGCTTCCTCTTGGTATCAAGCTCGTACAATTGCGTATGAAACATGAAAATCAACAAATAATCCGTCAACATATTAAGCGTGCAAAAAACATATGCAATAAATTGGGAGCACAATTAATTATTAATGATCATTGGGAAATAGCAATTGATGAAAAGTGTAATTTTATTCATCTGGGACAAGAAGACCTGAGCAATGCTGATCTTCACGCAATTCGTAAAAGTGGTATAAAAGTTGGTCTTAGTACACATGATGAATATGAATTGGATACCGCACTCTCTGCTAATCCTGAGTATATTGCACTTGGTCCTATTTATCCGACAATCTTAAAAAAAATGAAATGGATGCCGCAAGGACTAGAGAAAATCAAACAATGGAGAAAGCGGATTGGTGCTTTACCTTTGGTGGGTATTGGTGGTTTAACACCAGAACGCGCAGTTGGTGTTTTAAAAGCAGGAGCAAATAGTGCTGCTGTTGTGACTGATATTATCCTCCATAAAAAACCTGAAGAACGTGTACAGCAGTGGATAAAAGTGACACAAACATGGCGTTGATACCTTCCATTCTTATTGTTGCGGGCACTGATCCAACAGGAGGTGCTGGTATTGTTCGTGATATAGAAACCACTGCGCATTTTCAAATAAAAGCAAATTTAGCAATTACTTGTGTTAACGTACAAGATGATAATCGCGTTGTCGAAATCATTCCAATGCGTGGAGACCTCGTCGCTGCGCAAATGCGTGCTGCCCTAGAAGCAAATCCAATAAGCGCAATAAAAATCGGTATGACGGGGACAAAAGCAATTATAGCAGTAATCTGTAACGTACTCAAAGACTATCCCCATGTTCCAGTTATTTTGGACCCTGTACTTGTCGCTTCATCAGGAGGAAAACTAATAACGGAAACAATCATCGACACTATGATCGATAAACTGCTTCCTCATGTTGATCTTTTAACACCGAATAGAGAAGAACTCGCTCTTCTTAGCCAAAGTCCATTGGCATCTCATGATAAGCAAGCAATACAACAAGCAAAAAAACTTTTGTCATTGGGAGCTCGCTCTATTTTAGTAAAAGGGGGACATGCAGAAGGTCCTCTTGCAATTGATAGCTTCATTGACAAAACTGAAGTCATAAATATCTCTACTCCACGTTTAAAAGGAACAATGCGAGGAACAGGTTGCATTCTCTCAAGCGCTATTGCAGCGCATTTAGCATTAAATGAACCTCTCATTTCAGCTGTAAAAAAAGCAAAAGCATATATCCACACATTGCTTTTAACCCATTGTAAAAATAGTTTATAACGTCTTAGTATTTTCTTATATAAAAGTAATATTTATATATTTCAATTAATATATTTAATATTTTTAATAAAAGTTATTAAAAAATATAATAATATAAAATTTATACTTAATTTTATAAATAAAATACTACAAAATTCACTTTCATTAAGTATTGAATATAGAATATAATGATAAAAAATATTATCACACCACTTGCATTCAGTAAAAAATTCTTTTATTATGAGTGAGTTTAGTCTGTTTAAAAAGTTAAAATAGCGCAATTTAAACAAATTATACATTTAAAGATGCATATAATCGCGAACACTCGCATTTTACGATTTGCCTTTTTTGTGAAAAGAGAGAAGCCTATCAGCGTTCTTATACATTAATGGCTAGCGAATACATTTAATAAAACTTGAAGGATAATTTTGTTTGATCTATAATCGCTAGATCATTAGAAAAAGTAAAATGTTAAATCAAACGCCTTGCTCAATTTCCTATGAAGAACTCTTAAACTTTTATAAAGAAAGTGGTGCGGATGCCGTTCTGACAGATTTTCCTATTGATCGTTTTAAGCAGTCTGCTTGTTCAGAGAGAAAATTAACGCCTGTTGTTAACATTTCTCATAATCAACAAGCATCTCCCAAAACATCTCCAACCGTAAAATTAGATCATCATCAGCTGCATAACTCTAGGACTATACAAAATGAATCCACAGCTATAGAGAGTGCAAAAAGTGCAAAGACACTTGATGAATTAAAATCTGCTCTCCTTGCATTTAATGGCTGTTCATTAAAATTGACAGCAAAAAATACCTGTTTTTCAGATGGAACAGCAGGAAGCCCCCTGATGCTTATAGGCGAAGCACCAGGACGAGACGAGGATATACAAGGAATTCCTTTTGTGGGAAAAGCTGGGATGTTGCTTAATAAAATCCTCGCATCAATTGGCTTAACAAGAAATAATGTTTACATTGCCAACACTATTCCTTGGCGTCCACCAGGAAATCGTACACCAACACCAAGAGAAGTTGCCTTGTGCCGCCCTTTTATTGAACGGCACATTTATTTAGCGCGTCCTCGTGTTCTTATAGCACTGGGAGGCGTTGCTGCACAGTTTCTTACTGGATCTCAAAATGGGATTATCCGAACAAGAGGGAAATGGCATATCTATGAAAGCGAGGATAATATAAAAATACCTGTTATGCCAACTTTCCACCCAGCTTACCTTCTTAGAACCCCTAGTCAAAAGAAGCTTACATGGATAGACTTCTTAGAAGTAAAAAATCGCCTCGACAGCCTTTTGTAATTCTTTAATCCTATATTGCTTCTAAAATTAACACACCCTTCTTTAACTCTTAAAATACAAATGGGAAAAAACTATGAAACAGCCAATAACATCTATTTATCGTTTGGAAGACTACCAACCAACCCCTTACGTTATCCCTAAAACACAACTTTCTTTCCAATTAGCACCGACAAAAACCTATGTTACAGCCATATTGTCTATTGAATCCCGTCACGATACAAAAGAATTAGCACCTCTTGTTCTTTCTGGTGATGATCTTACTTTAATTTCTGTTTCTATTAATGATGAGATATTAGCCCCAAACACTTATAAAGTGACGCCTTCACGTTTAGAAATTACAACGCCACCAACGGCTCCTTTTACATTGAAATTGGTTACGGAACTGAATCCTGAAAGCAACCGCCAACTTATGGGGCTTTATCTTTCAAATGGTGTTTATTGCTCACAATGCGAATCGGAAGGTTTTCGTCGTATTACTTATTTTTACGACCGCCCAGATGTTCTTTCTACCTATAGAGTGAAAATTGAAGCAGATACCCAAACAATCCCAATCTTGCTTTCAAATGGTAATCTGGTGGAAACAGGAACTTTAGAGAATAATCGCCATTTTGCCATTTGGGAAGATCCTTATCCCAAACCATCTTATCTCTTTGCTTTAGTAGGTGGAGATCTTGATAAGTTAGAAGACCATTTTACAACTGTATCTGGACGACGTATCGAGCTTGGTATCTATGTAGAAAAAGGAAAAACCGAACGCGCAACCTATGCAATGGATGCTCTTAAACGTTCCATGCGTTGGGATGAACAATGTTTCGGACGCGAATATGATCTTGATGTTTTCAATATTGTTGCTGTGTCCGACTTTAACATGGGAGCAATGGAAAACAAAGGCCTTAACGTTTTTAATGATAAATATGTTCTTGTCGATCCTGAAACAGCAACCGATCAGGATTATAGAAATGTTGAACGTGTCATTGCACATGAATATTTCCATAATTGGAGCGGTAATCGTGTTACCTGTCGCGATTGGTTTCAACTCTGTTTAAAAGAAGGATTCACTGTTTATCGTGATCAGGAATTTTCATCAGATCAAAATGTACGCAGCCTACAGCGAATTGAAAATGTAAAAGCATTAAAAGCGACGCAATTTGCAGAAGACGCAGGACCTCTTGCGCATCCTGTACGTCCTCGTCAATATAGCCAAATTAATAATTTTTACACCACAACTGTTTATGAAAAAGGTGCTGAAGTTGTTCGCATGATACGAACTATTTTAGGTCCTACTCTGTTTCGTAAAGGCACTGATCTTTATTTTCAACGTCATGATGGACAAGCTTGTACAATTGAAGATTTTATTACCTGTTTTGCTGAAGTGTCTGGTCAAGACTTCTCCCAATTCATGCTATGGTATGAACAAGCAGGAACACCCAATGTAGAAATCGATAGTCATTATAGCGATGGTGTTTTAACAATTCATACAAAGCAACATATTCCCGCAACCCCACAACAAAATACAAAAAAGCCTATGCTTATCCCTATCGTATTTGGCTTGTTAGGATCTAACGGAGAAAACCTCACCTATGAAGCAGATACAGATATTCAATCAAATGTTATGCTTTTATCCAAGGAAAGCCAAACGTTTACATTAAAGGGACTGCATGAAAAACCCGTTTTATCACTGCTGCGAGACTTTTCAGCACCAATCATTCTACACACTCCATTCAATGAAAGAGAACTTATTTTTCTTGCACAACATGATGACAATCACATCAATCGCTGGCAATCTCTTAATCATTTAATGACGCAAGCTTTGATTCACAGCATTCAAGATAAAACACAAGAAAAAGCAACACTCCCTTCTGCTTTGCTAAAGCTGATTGAAACGATCATAACAGATGAAACCTTAGAGCCTGAATTTCGTGCCTTCTGTTTAAATTTACCTAGTGAAGTTGAGCTTGCTCATACAATCGGTAAAAATATTGATCCAGATCGTATTCATTATGTCCGCCATCAGTTTTTAGCTTCACTTGCACAAACTCATCAAGAGCTCTTAACAAAATTCTATGGACAAATGCAAACCCAAGAGCCCTATTCACCAAACACAGCACAAGCTGGAAAGCGAGCATTAAAGAATATCATACTGGATTACCTTTCCATTGCTGAAGCCAATCCAAATCGAGCTGCTATACAGTATGCAACAGCTGATAATATGACTGACCGTATGGCGAGTATCGCTGTTCTCGTGAAGCGTTTTAATGAAAGTGAGCAGGCACAAAATGCCTTAAATGATTTTGAAAACCGCTATCAGCATGACCCTTTGGTCATGGATAAATGGTTTTCTATTCAAGCAATGGTTGCTGGCACATCAACACTCGAGAATGTTCAAAAGCTCATGCAACATCCGCTTTTTTCACAAGATAATCCTAATCGTGTACGTTCCCTAATCGGTGTTTTTGCCTCTAACAATCTCACGGGCTTTAATAGGATGGATGGAGCGTCTTATCATTTTCTTTGCCAAGTCATTTTGGAAATTGACAAAAAAAATCCACAGCTTGCTTCACGATTATTAACAATGATGCGCTCTTGGCGACAATTAGAACCTATTCGACAACAAAAACTTGAAACTGAATTAAAAATGATTGCTGCTGCGCCAAAATTATCAAGCGATGTTGCTGATATCATCAACCGTCTGCTCACTTGAAACAAAAAAATATTTTAAATCAATATGCTATAATATTTTTTAAAATAAATTCTATAAACTATTCGATCATCATTAAATCTATAAACAGGCAATCTAAGCCTGTTTATAGATCACGTTTAAAGTACTTTTTTCTTTTCATATTCCAAAATCATAAAAGTAAAATTATTTTTTTTAAAAAAAAGACTGGACAGAAGACTCCTGTTTTGATTCATTGCACTCGATGGGGTTACTATGAATATCGAAGCAGTTTTTAAATCACATTATTCCAGAATTAAAGGAACGCGAGATGGCTAAATTGGACGCATATAATGCGCCAAGGGAGGTGTATGCTGATTCAAAATCAAGCGCTCAAAGTCGCAAGAAGCGGACAGAGCGTACCAATCTATTTTCTGGTTCTGCCTATAAAAAACTTCTTTTTATTGAACCTTGGCTGCGACGTTCACTCCCATTTGTAATTCTTGCATTTCTTGTTATACTAGCAGCAATCCGTTTCCTATCAATCTATGATTGGCGCAACACAATTGATAAAAACACGCATTCTACCATCACTCTCTTAGCTTCTCATATTACCAATACAATCGACCGTGACTTACTTGCCGCCACTCGACAAGGAAAAGCTGCTGCTCTTTCTCATAATCATTTACAAAATATCCTAACCAATTTTCGTAACAAAGGTTTTATAAAAACCAGCGCTGTTATTGCTATTGTCGATCAAAAAGGCAATGTCCTAGCTTCATCAAGTTCCGAGATTGTCTTAGGAAAACCCTTACAGGATTTTACCTCTGAAAGCATTACTTTACAAGCTCTAGGAAAACATGCTGGAATCATGAAAATTACAATAGGAAAAGATATTCCTGCTCTTGCTTCCTTTCAGCAAACAGAAAATGGACAATATGGGGTATTCATCAGTAAAAAAATGCAACATATTTACATGGAATGGCGGAAAGCTCTCTCGTTAAATATAACCATGTTCATTGGAACTAGTGGCGTTATCCTCGCTCTTCTTTATGCTTATTATAACCAAATTGTACGAGCACGCAAAACAGATCTTGTTTCAGAAAAAATTCAAAACCGTATTGATATGGCAATGATGCGTGGACGCTGTGGACTATGGGATTGGAATATGGCAAGTGGACGCGTCTACTGGTCACGAGCAATGTACGAAATGCTCGGCTATGTCCCTCAAGATGCATTGCTCTCAATTTCCCAAATTAGCGCCATTATCAATCCAAATGATGCGAATTTTTTTGACCTTGCTCAGGAATTAATGAGCGGTAAAAAAAAGCATATCGATATTAACGTTCCTATGCGTCATGCTGATGGTCATTATGTATGGATGCGCATTCGTGCCGAAGTGACTGAAGAAGAAGAACCCCATTTGGTTGGTATTTCCTTCGATATTAGTGAACAGCAACAATTGGCTGAACAAACGGCGCAAGCCGACCTTCGTATCCGTGATGCGATTGAAAACATTTCAGAATCTTTCGTCTTGTGGGATGCTGAAGGACGTTTAGTCATGTCCAACAGCAAATTTTGCGAATATGCCGCTATTCCTAAACAAATTCTACAATCAGGTATCCAACGTGCAACCGTCGAAGCCATGGCACGCCCTGCACTCAGTGAATATCCCCTTAAAGATGATGGTACTGGTAACTTAACCAGTATTCGCCAAACGGCAGATGGTTGTTGGCTCAAAATTAACGAACGACGAACCCAAGATGGAGGATTGGTTTGTATTGGTACTGATATTTCTGAGCTTAAACAACAACAGGAAAAATTTGAAGACAGTGAAAGGCGTCTTTTTTCTTTCATTCAAGAACTCAAGCGCGCGCGAGGGAGTGCTCAACAACGCGCAACAGAAGTTGAAAAACTTAATAAAAGTTTGAAAGCAGAAAAAGAACGCGCCGAAAGTGCTAATAAGGCTAAATCAGAATTTTTAGCCAATATGTCTCATGAATTGCGCACGCCTCTGAATGCTATTCTTGGTTTTTCAGACATCATGTTGCAATCAACTTTTGGTCCTCTTGGTTCACAACGCTATAAGGAATATATGCATGATATTTACAATTCAGGAACCCATCTTCTAACCCTTATCAATGACATCCTTGATATGTCAAAAATCGAAGCAGGAAGATTTACGCTTGATTGTAAAAATACCGATCTTGAGCCCATCATTAGTGAAGCAGTACGAACATTAACGCCTCAAGCTCAAGAAAAAAATATTGTTGTTACAACAAACATTACCCCAGAACTTCATGCTGAAGTTGATGGTCGTGCAATGAAACAGATTTTCCTTAATCTCATCTCTAATGCCGTTAAATTTACGCCTTCTGGTGGAAATATTGATGTCTGCGCTTTCAAGAAAAAAAATAATCTTATTTTTAAAATTACAGATACAGGTGTTGGTATTCCCCAATCAGCAATTAAAAAACTTGGGCAACCTTTTGAACAAGTTGAAAATCAGCTTACTAAATCTCATACGGGCTCAGGTCTTGGCTTAGCCATTTCACGCTCCTTGCTAGAACTCCACAAAGGAAAACTTGAAATTACTTCAAAAGAAATGAAAGGAACAACTGTAACGATTATAATGCCCATCACACAAAGTTAAATTTCTCCATTTTGTTCTCGTTGTAGTAAAATCTGTTTCCGTTTGTCCCCCCAACGATACCCTGAAATAAAACCATTTTTACGCACAACACGATGACAAGGAATGATAACAGCCAATTCGTTACGTGCACAGGCATTAGCAACGGCACGAAAAGCTTTCGGCATACCAATACGGCACGCTAAGATCTCATAGGAAATTGTTTCACCACATGGTATATCACATAATACTGCCCATACTTGTCGTTGAAAAACTGTACCATTTATATCTAAGGGAAAATTATATTTTTTTACCAGCTTAGGTGTTTCTATCATGGCTATAATATGGGCAACTTCTCTCTTAAATGTATTGTCACCTACAACTTGTTGTGCATCACCAAAGCGTATCGTAAACTCCTGTAATAATTGCTCTATAGTGTCTCCTAACGCTATATGACAAATCCCTTTTTGAGACCTAGCCACCAAAAGCTTTCCTATTGATACATCTTTCAAACAGAATACTCTTGTTTGGGAAATGTTCAGCATTTTAGCCTTCTTTATATTTTAAATAAGTCTTGAACATCATCAATAAAGTAAAAGGAGAGTATTCACTATCTTTTAAAAACAAACAAAATCATTCTGAAATTATATCCTTAGCCATTGTATTAAAATACACTCTCACCCTTTTATGAAATGGAAAGATACATAGATTGACTGTCTTCCTACCCTAAAACAGAAACTTCGACCAGAGCCGATCTATCAACAATCTTGCTTTTTATATAACAGATTCCAACTGAAACCATTTTATATGGTTTATTTCATAAGCTCTCTACAGACAAATCCTGTCCTGAATTCTATCATACACTCTAACAAAAAACACCTTAATGTGGTAAATTTTCATACCTTATATCACAGCTCTAAACGGCAGTATTTTACGGAAAAACACGATAAGCTTCCCATTTCATTTTACGAAATCCCATCGAACCATAAATAATGGCTTATGTTTTACAAGCAACAGAAAAAGCGCGTGCTCTCTTAAGCAAAAAACGTCATAAAACACAAAATATGCCGGCAATGGATTGGAAAGATGTTCTGGCTTTTTATGCTCCACGTATGCTTGAATATTCTAATTTGTTGGAGCACTGTTATTATTTTTTTATCAAAGGTCATACTTTTGATAGACTGATGAGATGACTCAACTCAAAAAAGAAATTTATCTTCAATTTTATGAAAAAAAGCATGGAAAAGGTATTTTAATGCTTACTTTCTTTGTCACTTAACTTATAAAATGATTGTAGCCTCAGAACTGAAATATTTTGCCCGCAACAATCGCACATAGATATTTGTCATAGGAAAAAGTCATGCCCAAACGCACAGATATAAAATCTATTCTTATCATCGGAGCAGGACCTATTATCATTGGTCAGGCATGTGAATTTGATTATTCAGGCACTCAAGCCTGTAAAGCATTAAAAGAAGAAGGTTACCGAATTATTTTGGTAAATTCTAATCCTGCCACGATTATGACAGATCCAGATCTAGCTGATGCAACTTATATAGAGCCCATTACTCCTGAAATAGTTGCCAAAATTATTGCCCACGAGCGTCCCGATGCCCTTTTACCCACTATGGGAGGACAAACAGCCCTCAATACTGCTTTATCATTAAAGCGTATGGGTATTTTAGACCGCTATCATGTTGAAATGATAGGAGCCAATGCTGATGCTATTGATAAAGCTGAAGATCGTGCTTTATTCCGCCAAGCGATGGCAAAAATCGGTTTGGAAACGCCACGCTCTATGTTAGCCAATGCAACAGAACTGAAAGAAGAAAATCGCCAACAACACGCAAAAACGTGTGCTGAACTTAAAGCCAAGCTTTCTGGTGCTGCGCTTGACAAAGCACTCGAAGAACTTGAGCGCAACTGGCGACATACCGAAGCTGATCGCAAACAACATTATATCGCCCATGCAACAGCAAAAGCAGTTCAAGCTCTTGATGTTGTCGGGCTTCCAGCTATTATTCGTCCTTCATTTACCCTTGGTGGAACTGGTGGTGGAATTGCTTATAACCGCTCTGAATTCTATGAAATTATTGAACGTGGGCTTGAAGCTTCACCAACAACAGAAGTATTAATTGAAGAAAGTGTTTTAGGGTGGAAAGAATATGAGATGGAAGTTGTTCGTGATAAGAACGACAATTGTATCATCGTTTGTTCTATTGAAAACATTGATCCGATGGGGATTCATACCGGTGATTCGATCACTGTAGCACCTGCTCTCACCTTAACCGATAAAGAATATCAATGTATGCGTAATGCTTCGATTGCTGTTTTGCGTGAAATTGGTGTTGAAACGGGGGGATCCAATGTACAGTTTGCTGTCAATCCTGAAAATGGGCGCCTCATTGTTATTGAAATGAATCCGCGTGTTTCTCGCTCTTCAGCGCTTGCCTCAAAAGCAACGGGGTTTCCCATTGCTAAAGTAGCGGCTAAACTGGCTGTTGGTTATACACTTGATGAATTAAAAAATGATATCACGGGTGGTGCAACACCAGCATCATTTGAGCCTTCTATTGACTATATTGTGACAAAAATTCCTCGTTTTGCGTTCGAAAAATTTCCCGGTTCATCACCTGTCCTCACAACTGCGATGAAATCTGTAGGAGAAGTCATGGCAATTGGACGCACTTTTCAAGAATCGTTACAAAAAGCACTCCGTGGACTTGAAACAGAGCTTACGGGGCTTGATGAAATTGTGATTCCAGAGCATGCTGAAGGGGATGAAAAAAGTTCTATACGCTCCGCCATTGCCATACCAAGCCCTGATCGTCTACGCTATATTGCTCAAGCCATGCGCACAGGCTTACCCTTAAATGAGATTCACCAAATTAGCAAAATTGATCCGTGGTTTTTAGAACAAATAGCCTCCATCATTGAAATGGAACAGCGTATCCGCATTCATGGATTACCCCAAGACGCAGATAACTTACGTATGTTAAAAGCTATGGGCTTTTCAGATGCGCGATTAGCCTCCCTTACAGGGAAAGAACCCGATTATATCGCAGCTTTACGCAAATCACTGAATGTTAAACACGTCTTCAAACGGATTGATACTTGTGCCGCTGAATTTTCTTCTCCTACAGCCTATATGTATTCAACATATGAAGTTCCCTTTGCAGGTGTAGAGCACTCGGAAGCACACGTTTCTGAACGCAAAAAAATTGCTATTTTAGGCGGTGGACCAAACCGCATTGGGCAAGGTATTGAATTTGATTACTGTTGCTGCCACGCTGCTTTTGCACTGCGTGATGCAGGATTTGAAGCGATTATGATTAACTGTAATCCTGAAACAGTTTCAACCGACTATGATACCTCTGATCGCCTTTACTTTGAATCTTTAACAACAGAAGACGTTATCGCTATTTTAGAAGCAGAACAGGAAAAAGGAGATTTGGTTGGAGTCATCGTCCAATTTGGCGGACAAACACCCTTGAAATTGGCAAGCGCTCTAGAAAAACACAACATCCCCATCCTAGGTACTTCACCTGACGCTATCGACTTAGCAGAAGATAGAGATCGCTTTCAAAAACTGTTATTTAAACTTAATTTAACACAACCTCAAAATGGTATTGCCCACTCCATTGAACAAGCACGCCTCATTGCCCACGAACTAGGCTTTCCCTTGGTTGTACGTCCCTCTTATGTTTTAGGAGGACGTGCTATGCAAATTATCCGTGATGAACGTAGCTTACAAAATTATTTACTTGAGAGTGTCCCCGAATTAATTTCAGAAGATATCAAAGTCCGTTATCCTAACGACACAACAGGACAAATCAATATATTGCTTGGTAAAAATCCGCTTCTCTTTGATACCTATTTAACAGAAGCAATTGAAGTAGATGTTGATTGTCTATGTGATGGCAAAGAAACACTAATCGTTGGTATTATGGAACATATTGAAGAAGCTGGTATCCACTCTGGTGATTCAGCATGTTCTCTACCAGTCCATACGCTCTCAAATAAAATAGTTACTGAATTAGAGCGCCAAACCAAAGCATTAGCACAAGCACTTCATGTTCGCGGCTTAATGAATGTACAATATGCTATAAAAGATGACACCATTTATGTCTTAGAAGTCAATCCCCGTGCTTCACGTACTGTCCCATTTGTTGCAAAAACGATTGGTCGCCCTATTGCTAAAATGGCTGCACGTATTATGGCAGGAGAAACGCTTCATGATGCTCTTCAAGCTTATGGTGGATTACCTTCTTTGCAGAAAAAACAACATATTGCTGTCAAGGAAGCAGTATTTCCTTTTGCTCGTTTTTCAGGTGTTGATACACTTCTTGGTCCAGAAATGCGCTCAACCGGTGAAGTTATGGGTCTTGACTATGAATTTTCGCTTGCTTTTGCTAAAGCCCAACTTGGAGCTGGTGTAAAACTCCCTAAAGAGGGAACTTTGTTCGTTTCTGTAAGGGATGAAGATAAAAAACGCATCTTAAATCCTGTAAAACGTTTAACTGAGCTTGGCTTTTCTGTTGTCGCCACAAGTGGAACACAAAAATTTCTCACCGAACACCACGTTGAAGCAAAAAAAATCAACAAAGTTCTAGAGGGACACCCCCATATTGAAGATGCTATTCGTAATCGCCAAATTCAATTGATTTTTAATACAACTAGCACTGCCAGTGCCATCTCAGACTCAAAATCATTACGTTATGCAGCACTCATGCAAAATGTTCCCTATTATACAACAATATCTGGAGCCGAAGCCGTCGTAGAAGCGATCAAAGCACTCAAAAAAAGGCACCTTGAGGTACGTTCACTACAAAGTTATTTTAGTTGAATTTTTTTCTACTTAGCAAAATGTACACTGTTTTCTTATTTTTTCTTTATATAAAAATTGATTAAGACTTGCTTTTTGTTCTAAAAACTTTTATAGAGGTTTCATCGAATTTTCGGTTACGTGACTTTCTTTCCTGTGCAATCTGCACTTTCGACGAAACTTCTCCCACCTAATTTCGATCTACAACCGTATTGAAGGAATAAAAGCTTCAATGCTCAATATAATTATATATTCTAAGGAGTTTCCTATGTCTACAGGAACAGTTAAGTGGTTTAATACAACAAAAGGTTTCGGATTCATTCAGCCTAGTGATGGTAGTGCAGATGTATTTGTACACATTTCTGCCGTCGAGCGTTCAGGTCTAAACAGTCTTAATGAAGGGCAAAAAATCTCTTATGATGTTCTTCAAGATCGTCGTTCAGGAAAATTTGCCGCTGGTAACCTTGCAGCACTTTAAAGTTTAAATTCTGCAATATTTTATTTAGAAATCTTCGTCTGTAGAGACGAAGATTTTTTATTTTGTATAAAGCATTATTTTACCTTGTTAAAATAAAAGACTGTTTATCTCCTTTGCACAATTCATCAAACCTCTTTTATACTTCCTCAAAAACTTTCATAAAATCTACGAAGAGATTATCTTGTAAAATATCTCAAAAAAGAAGAATATAAAGCCCGTGTAAGAGTATTTTGGAAGTTTTTTATTGCATACAATATAATCTCTTATAGAATATCCTTAAAGCAATAACCATTTGTTGATATAATATAAGGATTTAAAATTATGGCTTTTATTGCCGACAAACTGTCTCGTATCAAACCTTCTGCAACAATTGCTGCTTCTCAAAAGGCCCGTCATTTAAAAGCATTAGGGCGCAATGTTATTGCTTTAAGTGCTGGAGAGCCAGACTTTGATACCCCAGACAACATCAAAAACGCGGCTATTGAAGCTATTCGAAGGGGAAAAACAAAATACCCTCCCATATCTGGAATTCCAGAATTGCGCCAAGCAATTTCTGCAAAGTTTAAAAGAGAAAATAACCTTCTTTATCAACCAGAACAAATTATTGTTGGTACTGGTGGAAAACAAATTCTCTTTAATGCATTCATGGCAACTTTGAATAAAGGAGATGAGGTCATCATTCCATCCCCTTATTGGGTTAGTTATCCAGAAATGGTCGCACTCAACGATGGTACGCCTGTCTTTTTAGAAACAAAAGCCGAATTTTCTTATAAACTCCAACCACAAGAGCTAGAAGCTGCCATTACCCCCAAAACCAAATGGTTCATCTTTAACTCTCCTTCAAATCCATCAGGTGCCGCTTATACACATAATGAATTGAAAAAACTCACAGATGTTTTAGTAAAATATCCTCATGTTTATATCCTTTCCGATGATATATATGAACATCTCACATATGAGGGTTTTACCTTTGTGACTCCAGCTCAAGTAGAACCAGCGCTTTATGAGCGTACACTCACAATGAATGGTGTTTCTAAAGCCTATGCGATGACGGGATGGAGAATCGGTTATGCAGGCGGACCACAAGAATTAATTAAAGCCATGGATACCATTCAAGGACAGCAAACATCTGGAACAAGTGTCATTTCACAATGGGCTGCGGTTGAAGCACTCAACGGGCCACAAGACTTTATTGCTAAAAATAAAAATATTTTTCAAGCACGCCGTGATCTCGTTGTCTCCATGCTAAATCAAGCTCCTGGCATTCACTGTCCAACGCCTGAGGGTGCTTTTTATGTTTATCCTTCTTGCACCGGACTTATTGGAAAGAAAACACCCAATGGTCAACGTATTACGAATGATGAAGACTTTGCCATAGCGCTTCTAGAAACAGAAGCTGTTGCTGTCGTCCAAGGATCTGCTTTTGGACTTGGATCAGCTTTTCGTATTTCTTATGCAACATCAGAAGAATTACTTGAAAAAGCTTGTATACGTATACAGCGTTTTTGCAACAGTTTAATTTAAAATTTTTAATATCATCTCTTGTGATTGTTTTTTGCCGAATGTTAGTATATCCGAGAAAATATCTGAAACTGTGTCATGGTCTAAATCTATCGATTCAGCAAAAATATCTATGAATAAACACAAAAATAGATGCTGTAGATAAAGATCAAAAAAATTTAGCTATCAAATAAATGAATCGGTCTATTATCATAAGAGATGACAAGCCTATTCTACTTTCTCCATTCAATTTATAATTCTAAAAAAGACCGAGCACTTTTAAACACAATTGCCCTTATAATCAAAGGCCCTTACAATAAAATCTCTTCTATTTCTCAGCTTCTTCTTCGTCCTAAAACGAAGAAGAAGCCACCTCCCATCGTTGTGTAAACAATCCAGTTTCCTTTAAGTTCTATTTAATAACTACTTGATTTACTTCATAGGCTTTATGAACAAGACCTGCCTTAAATATTCACCTCACATTCTAATAAAAAGCACTTCATGTATAAGGTTTTAAATATTTTATATCACGCCCCTAAAAGACAGACTTTTACAGTACAATAGAATACCCCCTCTCAAACTCCTCATTGAATTTTAGTATTCTTAAAAAATTGTTGGATATCCACCAGTTTCGAAATTTTTTCTTTATCATCTTCCCATATATTGCAATTTCTAGGGACTCTTTCAAAAATTAAAAAAAAGCCGGACATATGTCCGGCAAATTTGGAAAATCCTCAGAGATAAAATCAATCTGATAGATCTTCGTAAGGGAACACTCAAGAAAACGAAACTGGGAGGCAACATAATCAAGAGATAATATTCTATGTCATTTTATAAGGAAAAGCACAACAAAGACTTAAGCGTATCTGCTATGCAATAAACACATAGCTTTAAATTTGTCTCCATCATGTACCACTCTCTTTAATTAAATAGTAAAAATGTTAACTACACCATCACACGATTGTCCATTTTTCAATATATAATAACCCTCATGGTTGCTAGTATTCATAAAAAACATTTATCCCTCTTTTCAAAAATATTTACCCGCACAGCTAATTATTCCTTATAAATTAAGATATTAATATTAAAAAGACCACTGGCGAGCTTTTAAAAAAATATAATCTCGAAAAGCATTTAACCTTGCCAAATTCTTTAAATTATAAGGATAACAAAAAAAAGTATCAAAAGAAGGAATATCAACCATATCAGGAAAAAGACGCACTAAATGCTCATCATTATTGACGATATAATCAGGAAGCACAGCAATCCCAAGATCACGCATAAGCGCATTCTTTATTGAGATGATATTGTTGATTTGTAAAACTGAAACGCGCAATGATCCATCACTTCTACCAGCCTTTTCCAACCAATTTAAACCAGACAAATAAGGTGGAACAGGTTCACCGAACGAAATAATACGATGCTCATCGAGATCAGACAATTTTTCCGGCTTTCCATAATTTGCAATATACTTTTCCGAAGCATAAACATGCATATGAATTGTAAAGAGTTTTCTTTGTATAAGATCAGGTTGTTTGGGTTGATGCAAGCGAACAGCACAGTCCGCATGACACATTGTCAAATCAAGCTCTTCATCGGAAAGCAAAAGCTGAACCTGCATATCAGGATAAAGACTAAGAAATTCTGGCATACGCTCTGCAATCCACCCTGCCCCCATTCCAAAGGTCGAGGTCACACGCAAGTGCCCCGTTGGTTTTGCATAGCTTTCACTTAATTGCAAACGCACACTTTCAAGCTTCATCAAAACATCATGAGCTGTACGATAAAGAGTTTCTCCCTGTTCTGTAAGAATCAAACCACGCGCATGACGTTGAAATAAGGATACCCCAACCTCTTGTTCTAAAGCCGAAACCTGTCGTGAAACGGCTGATTGAGATAAATGAAGTTTTTGAGCAGCATGCGTAAAAGATCCCGCTTCTGCTGCAGCGTGAAAAACCCTTAACTTATCCCAATCCAACGGTGGCGCCACAATTAATTCTACCTCTATATTCTCTATGTTCTCAATGAGTGACTAACGCTTGGGTATATCCAAAAACCGTTCTGCTTCCAACGCTGCCATACATCCTCTTCCCGCAGCTGTTACAGCTTGGCGGAATGTTTCATCTGTCACATCCCCAGCAGCAAAAACACCAGCAATGCTTGTTGCTGTTGAGTCCGGTGCTGTCCATAAATAGCCGCCTCGTTTTTGTTTCAGCTGTCCTTCAAACAGAGAAACAGTAGGATCATGCCCAATGGCAATAAATATGCCCTCTGCATTCACTTTCATCTCGTGACCTGTCTTAACATTTTTCAGACGTGCCCCTGTTACAACAGCGCCCATTGAATCTTGAGCTGGCAGCCCCACAATTTCTTCAACCACATGATCCCAAAGAACACGTACATTATTACAAGCCAGCAACCTATCTTGCAAAATTTTTTCTGCCCGAAACTGCCCCCGCCTGTGAACCACGCTTACACTTTTAGCCAAATGCGATAAATAAAGTGCTTCTTCAACAGCCGTATTTCCTCCTCCCACGACAATAACGTCCTTATCACGATAAAAAAAGCCATCACATGTAGCACAAGCAGAAACACCTCCGCCCATAAAGGTCTGTTCACTTTCTAAACCAAGCCAGCGCGCTTGAGCTCCTGTTGCAATAATCAGTGCATCACAAGAATATTGTGTTCCTGAATCCCCATATAAGACAAAAGGATACTTCAACAAATCAGCCTTTATAATTGTATCATAGACAATTTTTGTCCCCATATTCTCAGCTTGTTTCGCCATTTGTTCCATCAACCATGGTCCTTGAATGGGATCTGCAAAACCTGGATAATTCTCAACATCAGTTGTAATTGTCAATTGCCCCCCCTGCTGCAAGCCCGTCACCAAAACAGGCTTAAGCATTGCTCTTGCTGCATAGATCGCCGCTGTATAACCAGCCGGACCTGAGCCAATAATCAGCAGACGAATATGCGATTGTACCATTAAATCCCCTTCACTTTATTATAACTTAATTATTCTATAAATGATAACGGAATGCAGCCTTTTAAAAAAATATTTTTCAAGAGCCCTAATTATGTTATGTATACTTCTTTTCAAGTTTTATGAAAAGGTCTGATTACTAATTCATCAAGGCACGCTAATGTTAAGAATTAATCCTTATCCTATAAAGAGAAAAATGTAACTTCTTATGAGCACAAAACCATAATAAAAAGAGATACAAAGATAGGGAACGATCATTTTTCAATTTATTATCAATGTCTGTGCACGTTTTGCCTTAATCATGGGAGGAGCAATGCTTTTGCCAATTTTTGTGGATTTGCACGACAACAATCGTAATTGGATAAGCTTTCTCTATTCTTGTGCCATAACCACCATGTTAGCAACGCTGATTCTTCTAGCAACTAAGGGAGCTACTTGTCGTTTTTCAGCACGGCTTGGCTTTATGCTCACTGTTTGTCTTTGGCTTACAGGAAGCATCGTAGGTGCCTTACCTCTTTATCTTTCTCCTCTTCCCATTTCTCTAGCAGGAGCCATTTTTGAATCTGTTTCTGGAATTACAACAACAGGCTCCACAGTCCTTTCTGATCTTGATAATTTATCGCGAAGTATTTTATTATGGCGTTCTCTTATATGCTGGATTGGGGGCATTGGTTTTATCGGTTTAGCCCTCTTAATTTTGCCTTCACTGCGTGTGGGTGGCGTGCGGCTTTTTCATATGGAATCATCTGATAAATCTGAAAAAATATTGCCTCGCATCAACCAAATTGCTAACGGAATTATCATCGCTTATGTTGGGTTAACATTGGCTTGTATGCTTTCTTATTTTGCTGCAGGCATGAATTTATTTGATGCCATTAACCATGCAATGAGTACAGTAGCAACAGCTGGTTTTTCAACGCATGATGCTTCTTTTGGCTATTTTTCTGATACACCAGCCATCTTAATTATTTCAACAATCTTCATGTTGCTTTCTGCTCTACCCTTCGTACTTTATGTTAAATTAGTCCTTCCTGGACACTCCAAACGCTTCCTTGACCCACAAGTGATTGTTTTTCTCCATATCGTTCTCCTTTTCAGCTTTGCTTTAGCGGCATGGCTACGGTTTTATGATCATCGCGCGTTCTACTTGATTTTTCTTGATGTCATTTTTCACCTTTCATCCATTATTAGCACCACCGGTTACAGCGCTGAAGATTATCAACTTTGGGGAGCGTTTGCGCTTGGAATTTTCTTTATTGTTTCTTTTACAGGCGGATGTGCTGGTTCTACTTCTGGTGGCATGAAAATCAATCGCCTCATTATTCTTTGGCGTATTACACAAACAAATATAGAAAAACTTCTTTCTCCTAATGTCGTTGTAAAAGCGCGCTACGATCACTCAAATATATCAAATGATGTTGCTCAAGCCGTTTTGTTTTTTGTCTGTCTTTATATGTTTTGCCTTGTTATCGGCACTGCACTTTTGCTTACAACCGGTCTTGACTTTACCTCTGCCTTTACGGGGGTCTTAACCGCACTTTCAAATGTTGGTCCAGGCTTTGGAGATATTATTGGCCCTACTGGTAATTTCTCTACAATCAACGATCATGCTTTATGGATTTTAAGTTTTCTAATGTTAGCTGGACGCCTTGAAATCATAACAATATTCGTCCTTTTTATTCCCGCTTTCTGGCGTGAACAATTCTAATGTATAGAGTATTTTATGCTACCATGATAAAAAATTGACAAGATAAAAAGGCGAGAACAGTATGCGTCATAATATTCACTCCTCACCCAATCTACTGAAGATTTCCTAAAATTTCATACAAAACATCATATCAATGATATAAAAATAATTCAACAAAAACAATCAAATACCGATATTCTCAAAGCCATAACATATAAAACTTCACTTTATTGATCTTCTTTATCAAATAAAGTGGACGCATAGAACATTCTTTTTTACGAATAATCTCTCATGCAAAAATATGAACATTTGCTGATAAAAGTGTTTTTCTTTTTAATAGAGTTACACCCTTATAGAAAATAAAATGCTATTATATTACGAACTCACAAGCTTGTAAAAAACATCTCACAATACTCATCACCCCCATTTCACGACAGCCCTTATGAAAGATATAAAATGGGCACCATCATTTTTACTTAAATAATAATAAGGTGCAAGTCGCTACTACAAAATAAGATATAAATTAGTACCACCATATTATTTTCTTTCTGCTAATATCGTAACAGCCTGCATTTCAGACAATTTATAAGAAATCTCTTTACACCCTGTCTTCAATAGTTTTTATCCACCACATGCCTTCTTCCAATTGTGATGTGCAAGAAGATAGCTCTCATTAATTTAATATCAACAGATTTTACATGAGAAAATCTTACGGTACTCAAAGCTCTTATTCAAATTGAAAAGGTAATTTATCTATAAAAATCATATATATTGATCTTAAATCCATCTTATTATGAATTTATTGAAAATATGTACGACTATTTTATTCATGGAGATACCATCATTATCTTTTTAAGACAAGAAAACGTTTTTTTGCTATCTATTTAAGTCTTACAAAACGAACAATATCAGTACGACACCGTATAAGATAGTGCATAAATCCCCAGACTTGAGTTAAAGCATTATTTTCTTATTATAAAATATCAATGAATAAAAGTAGCTTCCCTCTCTCCTAGTATGCTTTATCATAAACTACATCGCTCTCAAGCGTATACATTTTTAATCTTTTATCCAAAATTTTGAGAACTTCTTATAGCATTCTACTAAAGACATATAAATTTTGTAAAATAACATTTATATCATTGAGCTGTTTTCTTGATGACTATGAAAAACCTTTAAGAAAAATACTTTTATCATCCCTCAAGAAGATTTTTGATATCATATCAAAGTGTTTTTTCTGCAAACAGTTCTTTGTAGACACGCCCAATCTCCGCTGTCTCCTTTTCCAAAGGAAAGTGCGTACGAACATGGGTTAAAGCTTTCTTTCCGGCTGCCAATGTTTTTTCTACATCAGCAAAATAAGGTTCAATTGCTGCCGTTAAAGCCGCTCCATCTCCTGCTTTTACAACTGTTCCTGTCGCTTCTACAACCAATTCTTTATAAGCTCCTGCATCACTCGTTACAACCGCAACCTGTGATGCCATTGCTTCTAATGGTGTTAAACCGAAACCTTCTGTACGAGAGGGTGCAACATAAAGTGTTAAACGACGGTACCATAAAGGGATGTCCAGAATCTCACCAAGAAAAATAATGCGATCATCCAGACCAGCCTTAGCAATCTTTTGGCGTAATTCTTTTTCAAAATGATAATATTGCTCTGTCGTACGACCAGCGATAAGTGCTGTCCATTCAGGATAGTCAGGCAATAATGCTATCATGGCATCAACAAATAAATCTGTTCCCTTTGAGTAGCGCAGACGCCCAAAACATCCTACCGCATATTTTCCTGGAAATCCTGTCGAAGAAAAGCAATCATCAAGAGTGTGTGGTGGAGTAAAACGCCTCACATCCACCCCATGCATAATAACCTTATGAGGCACTTCTAAATAGACGCCCGTACGTGTACTGGTAGCGATAACCCTATCCATACAGCGAATCAACCATTTGGTAAAAGGCTTATGATGACGTTGTGAAGCCGATGTGAAGATAAGTTTCAGCTTCATTCGCAAAACATCGCGCAAAAAGATCCCGCAAAGCATCTCAATATTGCGTCGTGCATGCCAAATACGAAATGGCTTCCCTTTCGGACTTTTCCAAAGTCCGAAAAGGTCCCTAAAGGCAAGAGTTGGCAAAGTTCGTGGTAAACCAAACCCCAAAGTGGATATACGCACACCTTGTTCGCGTTGCAGTGGAATAAGCTGAATAATCGTAGATGTTACTCCCGATAAACGCCTTTTCAAGTGAGGCGCAATAATCTCAGTTTCGTCCAAAGATACACGCATAATAATCCATATGTTATTTAGATGTACTGAACCTTAATGATCTCGTAATTATGCGCACCACCTGGTGCATTCACCTCAATCACATCACCTTCTTGCTTGCCAATAAGTGCACGTGCGATAGGCGAAGAAATAGAGATTTTACCAACCTTTACATCAGCTTCTTGATCTCCTACGATCTGATACACTTTTTTTTCTTCAGTGTCCTCATCCAAGAGTTTAATGGTTGCGCCAAATTTTATTTTGTCACCTGAAAGACGCGAGACATCTATAACTTCTGCTCGTGCGATATAATCTTCAAGCTCATTTATACGCCCCTCATTATGACTTTGCGCTTCTTTAGCTGCATGATACTCAGCATTTTCAGATAAATCACCATGCGCACGCGCCTCAGAAATTGCTTCAATAATTCGCGGACGCTCCTGTTGTTGACGCCAACGCAACTCTTCTTTAAGACTCTCAAAACCAGCTGTAGTCATCGGAACTTTTTCCATAATCCGTCCCTTTCTATTACACGGAAGGTTTAATAAAAATACAAAAAACGGCTTCCAAAATTACTTTTGGAATCCGAAAACTACGATCTTTTTTATTATATAGTACAGTATCGCTGTTTTCCATACAAAAATAAATAAAGGAAACAAAACATGCACAAATAGTGATTAAAACATCTCATTTTGGTGTTTAAAACGTTAAACTTCACTCTTCTCTTTAAAGTATCCTAAAGAAGAAAGAATTGTATTTTTTTCTGTTTTATCATAATCTAGTAAAAGAAATTATATGGAATATGAAGAGAGAAGGATAGAAAATCTCTAAAGAAATTCTTTACAGAAAAATGAAAAAAATCGTCATTTTTTTTATGTTTGGCTCTTTCTTTTTAGCCACAACAATATCAGAGGCAGCAGATGCTTTTGTTACGAGAAATCTTAATTTTAGAACAGGTCCCAGCACTCAGTATGCACTTTGCGGCTTAATCTCTGCTGGAGAATTAGTTTTTGTTAAAAACTGTGAAGGAAATTGGTGCCATATCCGATATAACACTCAAATAGGTTGGGTGTCATCTCGTTATCTTTCATTTAAAGATGGAAATGATCTTTATCACACATATACAATGTCTTTAATGCCCAAACGTACCGATTATTCTCCATAACAGCCATAATAACTTATGCCCTCTTGAATATCATTATGGTAAAAATGCAATAGTGTTCACGAACAACCACAAATATGCTCCCTCCAAAGAAATACTTCGAAGAAGTTGTCTCATAGAAAAAACTTGATCAATATCCTAATGAAGGCTCCAATAAACCAAAACAAATCTGTTCAATAACGTTTTGCTGTTGTCGTAATGAAATTGTAAAAATTAGTATTTTCTTTAAAATCACCAGCACTTTTCTATCAAAGGATACAACAATGAAAAATGGTGTTACTGCAACAGTAGAAGCTCTTTCTGCTCTTATTGCTTCAGGCAATCCTCTTTTTAAGAATGGTGCATTATGGACACCTCACCGCCCTATTCGTCCTGAAAAATCTGAAGGTGGCATTCCATTTCAACTCGAAACATCTTTTAAACCAGCGGGGGATCAACCTCAAGCCATTAAAACTCTGGTTGAGGGAATTCAAAAAAATGAACGTACACAAGTGCTTTTGGGTGTTACCGGCTCAGGAAAAACCTATACAATGGCCAATATCATTGAAAAAACACAGCGTCCAGCTTTAATATTAGCTCCCAATAAAACTCTAGCAGCGCAGCTTTATGGGGAATTTAAAAGTTTTTTTCCCCATAATGCCGTCGAATATTTTGTTTCCTATTATGACTATTATCAGCCAGAAGCCTACGTTGCACGCTCTGATACCTATATTGAAAAAGAATCCTCAATTAATGAACAAATCGACCGTATGCGCCATGCTGCAACACGTGCTGTCTTAGAGCGTGATGACGTCATTATTGTCGCATCTGTATCCTGTATCTACGGGATTGGTTCAGTAGAAACTTATACTGCTATGACCTTCCAAATAGCAAAAGGGGACAAACTCAATCAACGAAAACTCTTGGCTGATTTAGTCTCTCAACAGTATTATCGACAAGATATCAATTTCATTCGTGGTTCCTTTCGTGTTCGAGGGGATACAATCGAAATTTTCCCTGCCCACCTCGAAGATCGTGCTTGGCGTATTTCGCTCTTTGGTGATGAAGTGGAAACAATTACAGAATTTGATCCTCTAACGGGTCAAAAAACAGGCGATCTTCAATCGATTAAAATTTATGCCAACTCACACTACGTAACACCACGCCCAACACTTAACCAAGCGATGAAATCGATCAAAATGGAACTCGTTCAACGCCTCGATGAATTAAATGCGGCTGGACGTCTTTTAGAAGCACAACGTTTAGAACAACGTACAATTTTTGATTTAGAAATGTTGGAAACTACCGGCTCATGCTCTGGAATCGAGAATTATTCACGCTTTTTAACGGGACGAAAACCCGGAGAACCACCACCAACCTTGTTCGAATACATTCCAAATAATGCTCTTGTTTTTATCGATGAAAGCCACGTAACCATTCCCCAAATTGGTGGCATGTACCGAGGTGACTTTCGTAGAAAAGCAACCTTAGCAGAATATGGTTTTCGCCTCCCTTCTTGTATGGATAACCGTCCTTTACGCTTTGAAGAATGGGATGCTATGCGCCCACAAACGATTGCTGTCTCCGCAACACCTGGACGGTGGGAAATAGAACAATCTCACGGCACTTTTGCAGAACAAGTTATTCGCCCCACAGGGCTTGTTGACCCACCAACAGAGGTTCGTCCAGCCAAAAATCAAGTCGATGATGTTGTGAATGAAATTCGTAAAACAATTCAAAAAGGCTACCGTACATTGGTGACAGTTCTCACAAAGCGTATGGCCGAAGACTTAACTGAATATCTCCACGAACAAGACATTCGTGTACGCTATATGCATTCTGACATTGATACATTAGAGCGCATTGAAATTCTACGCGATCTTCGGCTTGGCACCTTTGATGTCCTCATCGGTATTAACTTGCTCCGAGAAGGCTTAGATATTCCAGAATGTGGTTTTGTTGCCATTCTAGATGCCGATAAAGAGGGCTTTTTGCGCTCTGAAACTTCCCTCATACAAACAATCGGACGTGCTGCACGTAACGTAGATGGCCGTGTTGTCCTCTATGCAGATACGATCACTGGTTCCATAGAACGAGCCTTACAGGAGACACAAAGACGTCGACAAAAACAAATAGCCTATAATGAAGAACACCATATCACACCGAAAAGTATCAAAAAAAATATCGGAGATATTCTTAATTCAGGCTATGAAACCAACCATATTCATACAAATATCCCTGATGTCATCGAGAAAAAAAATATGGTTGGCAACAATTTAGCATCTCATATTAAACACCTCGAAAAATTAATGCATGAAGCAGCTGCTGATCTTAATTTTGAAGAAGCAGCACACCTTCGCGATGAAATCAAACAATTACAAAAGATAGAACTAGAACTCGCGGAAAATCCCTTAACACATCATAGCGAACAATCCACCCATGAGCGCGTATTACAACCAAGTCTTTTCTCCAAACCAGACCTTGCACACATGGGACCAACCATGGACACTGGTATTTTGGAAAATCAAAAAGGAAAATCTCGTAAAAACACCCCTAATCAAGCAACAATAAAACGAAAAAAACGCAATCAATGAAGGAGCAAAAAATTTCAAACCGCATAAAATAATCTTCAGCTCTTCTAAAAAAAGACGAAAGCTCAAAAGCAAACAGCGTTATCCGAAAAATAGACAACCTCCAACATCAAGGGTGCTTCAATTTGTCTAAAACAACATGAGAGAGAACATTTTATAAAAAATTTCTAAAATATATTATCTTTATACAGTTATACTCTGATATCTAACTCAATATTATTTATCCTTACAAGAAAATATTCAAATAGGACACTGTCCTATAACACAAATAAAGTAAAATAAGACTTTCTCATAGAACCATAAGCCTATGATAAAAAATGATAACTTTTATTCATATCCCTATTGTTCAATTCATATTGTACCAAACAATAAAAAATTATCCCTAAATAAAGAGTTTATATCCCATAGTAAAAATCGGGTACTACAAATACAAACTTATTAATTAACCTCAAGCAGAGTACATTAATTGAAATCAAAATTCTGTTATGATTTCATTTTACTGTCTCCGCGATAGATTTAACTAAATAAATTTTTATTTTTTTGTCACAATAAAGCCCAAAATTGTTCAGGCTCTATTCAGTTTGAAACGTGTAGGATGTGAAAAATACGAATTTACACAAGGAGCATCATTATGAAAAAAGTGATCAGGTTAGCGGTATTATCAGCAATGTCAACTGTGACCGTTTTGATGCCGCTAAATGCAACGCTTGCGGATATGGCATGGAATCGTAGTGACTCTATCTCGAGAGAAATAGATGATATGATGAGGAAGATGCGTAAAGAAACAGATGATGCGATAAGGGAAATGAGGAAGAAAGCTGATATTCTGCCTTGCGGTTTTTCTCGCTCCCATTGTTCTGATAAAAAACGTGGCTTTTTTTCTGATGATTTCCAAAAGTTTGTTGATGATTTCCACAAGAGTTCTGATGACAACAAGAGAAGATTTAAAGCCAAACATGAAAGGTCTGTAGCCAAACAGAGTAAGACGGAACAACAACAACATCATCATCATCATCACCACCACCATTATCATCATGTTGAAAACAAAACATATCATTACGTCGAGCGCAAAAAGACAAAACACAGTAATATTCATATAGACAACTCAGGAGATGCTTTAGCGGTGGGTATTCTTGGTCTTGCAACAGGTACGATTCTTGGTACAATTTTAAAAAAACCAGAACAGCCACAAGTGGTTTATCAAATAGTACCACAAAATCAGGTAATTTATCAAAAAGTTCCGCAAAATCAAAGAGTTTATCAAGTGCAGCAAACGGTGGCATATGAGCCACTCCAGCAATCATTAGAATCTGATTGGCTTAACTATTGCAAGAAAAAATACCGTTCCTTTAACCCTAAAACAGGGACCTTTCGAGACCGTAATGGTTTGGAGCACATTTGTTATGCCCCAATAAATTAACTTCTGTTCCGTCCTACTAAAAAGTCTTAAATGGCAAAAAAAACGCTTCAAAGCGTTTTTTTTGTTTGCTCATATATTAAAATATTGAAGAAAAGGATTATTTGGCGCCCATAGCCTATACTACTTTTGGGATCATGCCCACAGATAAAGCAAACATCATCGCCTAAAGGTAAAACTTTTTCTCGAAGGGATTGCATCAATTTTTCATAAGAACAGAAGGGGAAGTCCGTACGTCCAATAGAACCACGAAAGAGAACATCACCCAAGAGGACTAAGCGCTCTTTTTCATTGAAATAAAGAACATGACCAGGGGAATGCCCCAGTGTATGTAAAACCCTAAACTCATGTCCAGCAAAATACACACACTCACCATCTTCTAACTATATCGAACAACGCCCCATGATGCTTTCGGGTATAAGCCATGATTTAAGAACCATTCTCACCCGTTTTAAACTTCAGCAAGCGTTAGCAAATACTGACTTTGATATCAAGCCGCTTGAACAAGATGTGAGCGACATGCAAAATATGTTAGAAGATTACCTTGCTTTTGCCCGTAGTGAAGAAAGTGAGTATGTTAAAACTTTTGATTTAAATGCTCTTATGCAAAAATTCTCTACCGATGCGCATCTTCACAAACGTCAATTTTCCTACACCATTGAAAGCCCTACACAAATACAAGCACGCCCACGTGCCTTCACGCGTCTCATCAGCAATCTTGTGTCAAATGCATTTTGTCATGTCAATACTGTCAAACTAACAGCCATATCCCAACAAAAATGTTTCCCATATATCAAAAAAAGTTCCCGCAATATATTATATTTATACAGTTATAATATGATATCGAACTCAATATTTAGCCTCACAAGAGAGTAGTCAAACAGGACTGTATTCAATCACACAAATAAGGTTCTATCTTAGCACCATAAGCCTATAATAAAAAACGATAACTTTTGTTCATACACCTATTGTTCAATTCATATTGTATCAAGCAATAAAAAAGTACTCATCAATAAATAATTTATAACCAATAGTAAAAAATCTGGTGCTCTAAATACAAGCTGCTTAATTAACCTTAAAAAGAGTACATTAATTGAAATCAAAATTCTGTCATGATTTTATTTTATTGTATTGATAATAGTTTTAACTAAATGAATTTTTATTTTTTTGTCACAATAAAGTCCAAAATTGTTCAGGCTCTATTCAGTTTGACACGTGTAGGATGTGAAAAATACAAATTTACACAAGGAGCATCATTATGAAAAAAGTGATCAGATTAGCGGTATTATCAGCAATGTCTACTGTAACCGTTTTGATGCCATTAGATCCAACGCTTGCGGATATGGCATGGTATCATAACTATGACATGAGAAGGGAGGCTGGTTTACCGTCTCACAATTTTAGCTCCCATTTTTCTCATAGTGAACATCACTCTTTTGATAATCCCCACAAGCGTCATTATGTTAGCCATAAATGGGGAGCACAACAACACCATCATGTTGAACACAAGACATATCATTATGTCGAGCGCAAAAAGACAAAACACAGTAGTATTAATATAAATAACTCAGGAGAAGCTTTAGCAATGGGCATTCTTGCTCTTGCAGCAGGTGCACTTCTCGGCAAAATTTTTAAAAAATCAGAACAACCACAAGTTGTTTATCAAACCGCACCACAGCATCAAATTGTATATCAACAGGTTCCACAAGAACAGATAATTTATGAAGCTCCGCAAACGGTGGAATATGAGCCAGTACAACAATCATTAGAATCTGATTGGCTTCAATATTGCAAGAAAAAATACCGTTCTTTCAACCCTAAAACAGGGACCTTTCGAGACCGTAATGGTTTGGAACACATTTGTTATGCCCCAATAAATTAACTTCTGTTCCGTCCTACTAAAAAAGTTTTAAATGGCAAAAAAACGCTTCAAAGCGTTTTTTATTTGCTCATATATTAAAATCTTGAAGAAAAGGATTATTTTGGCGCTCATAGCCTATGCTACTTTTGGGACCATGCCCACAGATAAAACAAACATCATCGCCTAAGGGTAAAACTTTTTCTCGAAGAGATTGCATCAATTTTTCATAAGAACAGAAGGGGAAGTCCGTACGTCCAATAGAACCACGAAAGAGAACATCACCCAAGAGGGCTAAGCGCTCTTTTTCATTGAAATAAATAACATGACCAGGGGAATGTCCTGGGGTGTGAAAAACCTTAAACACATGTCCAGCAAAATGAACGCACTCACCATCTTCTAACCATTGGTCAGGAATACAGATGCAAGCATCAGTGATGCCATAATTTTTTGCGCTTTCGCTCACGGCATCCATCACAGGCTTATCATCGCGATGTGAACCGATAATTTTTACATTAAGCGCTTCTTTCACTTGCATTGCTGCTCCTACATGATCAAAATGACCATGTGTTATCCAAATAGCCTCAACGATAACACCATTCTTTTCGATTACGTCTTGAATTCGTGGCCAATCACCACCAGGATCAACGAGAACCCCCGTTTTACTTTCACTATCAAAAAGCAAAGTGCAATTTTGTTGGAATGTCGTAACTGGAATAATATGTATATTAAGACTACCCATAATATCCTTTTCAAAAATAACTTTTTTAAATTTATAAATAAAACTTTCTTTCCTTTAAGGTAAAGGTGCTGCTCGACAGCTTTATACAACTTATGTAAACTTGCATTTTGTGTAAACTAAATTTTTATCAAGGTTTTTTTAAGAATGAGCAATCACGTTCAAGTTTTGTGTGACGATGCCCCTCACCTTCTTGTGATTGATGACGATACACGTATTCGCAATCTTTTATTTCAGTTTCTCATTAAAAATGGATTTCGTGTTTCAGTTTCAGCTAATGCGAATGAAGCAAGACGACTGTTAGCAAGTTTAGATTTTGATCTTCTTATTGTTGATGTCATGATGCCTAGCGAAAACGGTATTGATCTCACTCATTCACTCCGCCAAACAAAAGATGTCCCTATCTTTATGTTAACAGCTTTATCAGAAATAGACAATCGTATCCGTGGATTAGAAGCAGGGGCAGATGATTATCTGGCTAAGCCGTTTGACCCTCGTGAACTTCTCCTTCGCATCAACGCCATTTTACGACGTGGTTTTCCCCCTCACCAACCTAAAATTGAGCAAATAGTTTTTGGTCCTTATATATTTTCAATTTCACGACGCGAACTCAAAAAAGGAGGAGAAATTATTAAATTAACAGATAAAGAACAAGAAATGATGGTCATGTTTGCCGAAAATGCAGGCGATACAATTCCGCGCCATAAATTCGCGACCGATGACAGCAATATAAGTGAACGTGCCATTGATGTGCAGATCAACCGCCTTCGTCGTAAGATCGAAAAAAACCCAGCACTGCCTATATGGCTCCAAACCGTGCGAGGAATAGGGTATAAACTCTCTATTGAATAGGCACAAGAATGATCAAACCTTTAAGATTTTTTCTTCGATGGTTAACGAAAAAAATGCCTAAACGGCTTTATGCTCGCTCTTTGATCATTATCATTGCTCCCATGGTGCTTCTGCAAACGGTCATTGCTTATGTCTTTATGGAACGCCATTGGCAAATGGTAACCGAGCGTCTTTCAACGGCTGTCGTGCATGATATTTCAGCCATTATTGATATTCTTGAAACATATCCCCAACAAGATAACTATGAAGATATCAAGCGTATTGCACAACAACGTATGGGATTAAATATTTCTAT
This sequence comes from Bartonella sp. AA86SXKL, assembly GCF_042196885.1. Taxonomy (NCBI): domain Bacteria; kingdom Pseudomonadati; phylum Pseudomonadota; class Alphaproteobacteria; order Hyphomicrobiales; family Bartonellaceae; genus Bartonella; species Bartonella sp. AA86SXKL. Next base: position 167,730 of record NZ_JBHIRE010000002.1, read on the forward strand.
TCTATCTCCTACCTCCTTACCCCCTCCAGGACCTAAGCCATTTTTTGCAATTCTTGACTATTTTTTAAGTGAAGAAATCACCCGCCAAATTAACCGTCCCTTCTGGATCGATACCGTAGGAGATTCTGATCTTGTTGAAATCCGTATCCACCTTGGTCACAACATCTTACGCGTCTTTGCTCCACGCAGCCAAGCCTATGCTTCCAATACTGCTATTTTTTTAAGCTGGATGGTAGGAACAGCTCTTGTTTTATTGCTGATAGCAATTTACTTTTTACGCAATCAAATCAAACCGATTCAACAATTGGCTGAAGCAGCAGAAAGCTTTGGACGCGGTCGTCCTTTACCAAAAGGATTTCAACCACAAGGAGCTGATGAAGTCCGTCGTGCAGGCATCGCTTTTTTACGTATGCGAGAACGTATTGAACGCCAAATCGAACAACGCACCATGATGCTCTCAGGAGTAAGTCATGATTTAAGAACCATTCTTACACGTTTTAAACTTCAGCTAGCATTAGCAAATACTGGCTTTGATATTAAACCGCTTGAGCAAGATGTAAGTGACATGCAAAATATGTTAGAAGATTATCTTGCTTTTGCTCGTGGTGAAGGAAGTGAAAGTGTCAAGACTTTTGATTTAAATGCTCTTATGAAAAAATTCTCCGCCGATGCTCATCTTCACAAACGTCAATTTTCTTACACTATTGAAGGTCCTACAGAAATCCAAGTACGTCCCCGTGCTTTTACACGCTTGGTCAGCAATCTTGTATCAAATGCATTTTGTTACGGCACGACTGTTAAACTAACCGCTAACTCTCAACAAGAATCTTTTATATTGATAATCGATGATAATGGACCTGGAATTCATAAAAATATGCGCACAGAAGTTTTTAAGCCATTCTTTCGACTTGATAAAGCGCGAAATCAAGATGCAAGTGGAACAGGCCTTGGTCTTTCTATTGCTCAAGACATAGCACGCAGCCATGGTGGCAATATACAATTAGATGAGAGCCCACTCGGGGGATTGCGCGCTATTCTTGATATCCCCCTATGAGCAATATTTCAGCAAACCGTCTGTAAAAATAACAGACTGTATATTTTAGGCATTCCCTACAGTTTCAAACAAAGTGTACTGTAGTGCCTTGTAAGCACTTTCTCCCGACAAAGCAACCATCTGAAATGCAACATAATGGCTTTCACAGGCTTTAAGTGCATGTATCAACAATGTTTCAACCTGTATATGAGATGGATGCATCCCACCAGCCAAAAGAAGACCTTGTCGATAAATAACTGAATTATTCCTTTGCCAGTAATCAAAATGTCCCAACAACAACTTTTCATTAATTGCTAGCAATAAGCGCTGTATTTCAGCTGTTCGAGCATTTTTAATAGAGAGATCAAACGAACAAGCTAAATGAAGTGCTTCATGCTCTTCCATCCATGAAAAAGCAAGACGATAGTTTGCGCGTTTTCCTTCCACACAAACGCTAATTTCATCTTGTGCATCCCGCTCAAACGACCAATCATATTCACAGGCAATCTGTTCGATAAAGTCAACAGGGTGCTCTTTTCTTTCTGTGGCGCAAAATGCAAGCCTCATCACAATCCTCAATCATCTTAAAACATTGTCAACAGAATATAAACCGTCTAAACTGTAACAATATTTTGCTACAATCAGAACCTTTACACCAAACAAATACACATAAAAACATCGACAGTACACAAACACCCAGAACACAATCGCGCTGTTTAGGGCAACCTGATAATCATAAAACGAATCATCAAGTCTTTTCAGTGTATTGATACAATTTCATAGCGCCAGCCCCCCTGATTCAAAAAAATGTACTTTACCCCCAAAAAAAATCAAAAATAAACAAATGCTCCGCTCTAACAGACTCAAGATTAAGCATTTTTTAGTTTCACGCATCATATTGAAAAATTGGGGATATTTTTTTGAAGATTCTTTTTTAAAACTATTTTACTTTTTTGTGTCTGCGTTTTTTTTTAATCATCTTTTTTTAAATCATCAAGGCGTCTTTTCAAATCAGCGTTATCAGCATGGATTTTCAGCACCATCTCCTTAAAAGTCTCAAACTCTTCGCGAGAAACAAGATCAAGTTTGTTTGCTATCTTTTCAGCCTGCACACGAAAAGCTGTTCCAGCTTCACGTCGTATGCCTTGCGCAACGTCAGCAGCATCCGTTGCTAATTTTGCTAATTCATCAAGAATACGATTTGATCCATTACGCATAACCTTTTTCCTTAAATTTTAATTATTGACGCACGCATTATAGCGTATTCTCATAACATTTAGATACTGTAATTTGTTCCTTTTACTCTATATTTTACATACTGTGCAGATTTTTCATAATGATTTTGTTTAAGATTTTTTAATATTCCTTTTATCACCATATTTTTTACCGCGATAAATCAGTGGAAATCTATCTCCCTTTCTGACTAGCCTCCCTACTGACTTGACCATTGTGTATTCATCTGTCATTTCTGACCATCAGAGTCACTTCATATTCATCTCGTATAATGTAAGATGCTTAACTCATGAACAATTTGTCTTGTCCAACCATTGCTTTTCCGTCTTTTCTTGATCCTGTTATTATCCAGCTAGGTCCCATAACACTTCATTGGTATGGACTTGGTTACGTGCTGGGTATTCTTTTTGCTTGGTGGTATGCGCAAAAATTATTAAAAAAAACATCTCTATGGTATAGAAACTATCCTCCTATGGATAAAGAAAAAATCGGAGATTTTGTTGTCTGGTCTGCCATAAGTGTTGTTGTCGGAGGGCGTTTAGGACAAGTTCTTGTATGGGATCCCATTTACTATTTTAACCATCCAAGTGCTATTATTGCCGTATGGGATGGGGGAATGTCCTTTCATGGCGGACTTATTGGTATTATCATTGCTATGATCTGGTTTGCCCGTAAAAATCGTATTAACATACGAGCCATGTTTGATATCATTGCTGCAGGTGCTCCTATTGGTATCGGCATTGTACGAATCTGCAACTTCATTAACCAAGAATTATGGGGTAATATTACTACACGTCCTTGGGCTGTTTGTTTTCCTCTCGATCCTTACTATTTACCGCGCCATCCAAGCCAGCTTTACGAAGCATTTATGGAAGGATTTCTTCTCTTCATCATCCTGTGTCTTCTTATTTTTGGGTTCAAAGCATTAAAACGTCCCGGTACTGTATCAGGAACATTTATTATAGGCTACGCAGTAACACGCAGCATTTCTGAAATTTACCGTGCGCCTCAAGAAGATCCAGAATGGTTTTCGACTCTTTTCCATTCTACTGGTTTTACCTATGGCATGGCTTTATCTCTTCCCATGCTTCTTGTAGGGTTTTATCTTCTTCTCCACGCCTTTAAATATAAACCGACAGAAAATGGCCAATCTCAAAGAAAAAATTAAAGAAATTATTGTCCTTAATGGACCAATCACTGTTAGCCAATATATGACGTTGGCACTCACCGATCCCCAATTTGGTTATTATCACACACAAACCCCTTTTGGACATGCTGGTGATTTCATTACAGCACCTGAAATAAGCCAATTATTTGGAGAGATGATTGGCATTTGGACTCTTGCAAGCTGGAAAGCTCAAGGGTGCCCTCACCCTTTTATTCTCGCTGAAATAGGTCCAGGACGAGGAACTTTGATGGATGACATTTTGCGAACTATCCAAAAGCTCTCTCAAACGGCATTTAATGCTGCTGAAATTTTTCTGATCGAAATAAGCAAAAAACTTGCAAAAGAACAAAAAAAACGCCTTTTCTCTTATCAAAAACAAATCCATAGCATTGAAAATTTTAATCAAATTCCTTCAAATCCTCTCTTCCTCATTGCTAATGAATTTCTCGATACACTCCCTATCAACCAATATATTAAAGTCAATGGAGAATGGAAAGAGCGCCGCATTACAGTCAATCAAAATGGAGATTTCATCTTTATTGCTGCCCCGCATAAACTTCCCTCTTCTTGTCTACAAACCTGTTGTTCTAAAGTGCCTGACGGAACAATTTTTGAACATGCCCCCTTACGGCATCAATTCATGCAACAAATCAGCCACCATTTAGTGCAAGTGACAGGTTCTGCTTTACTTATCGACTATGGTGCTTGTGAGCTTGCCTTTGGCGATACCCTGCAAGCACTCTCAAAACATAGATTTCGTGATGTTTTTGATGCCCCTGGTGAACATGATTTAACATCCCATGTTGATTTTTCTTTTTTAAAAAACATAGCTCTTGAACAAGGCTGTTTTGCTGAAATCTTAGAGCAAGGAGAATTTCTTTTTAAAATGGGGCTACTGGAGCGCGCAAACCAGCTTGGAGTTGGCAAAAGTGCTCCTTTGCAAGACAAAATCCGCCAAGACATCGAACGGCTCGCTAGTCCAGATCAGATGGGAAAATTATTTAAAGTTTTACATTTCAGTGATAAAAATATCTCCATACCTCCCCAATTTTAATGATCGGCGCTTTTGTCAATAAGCACATCATTATCTGAAATATTCATTGACAAATATGAACATCTCCATCCTCACTTTAAATAATCTCCATAAGGAACTTTTATGAAATCTATCCCTCATCCCATTCTTGCAAAAAATCTTTCTACTTTACACCCCCATGGAATAAAACATGGATTTTTTACACGTCAAGGTGGTGTTTCAAAAAATCTTTATCATAGTCTTAATGTTGGGAAAGGTTCAAATGATCAACTTGAATATATTGTACAGAATCGTCTTTTGATTGCCAATTATTTTTCTATTGAAGCGCAAAATTTAGTCACAGTTAATCAAATACACTCCTGTAACGTTGTCGTAGCTCATCAAGCAACTATCGGTGCACCTCCTCAAGCTGATGCTCTGGTTACAACCACCCCAGAACTCGTTATTGGGGTTCTTACAGCAGATTGCGGACCCATTCTGTTTGCTGATCCACAAGCTAGAGTCATCGCTGCAACTCATGCTGGCTGGCGTGGAAGCTTAAATGGAATTATCGAGAAAACAATTGCTGTTATGGAAAAACAAGGAGCCAAAAGACAATCAATAACAGCAGTCCTGGGACCTTGTATTGGCCCTTATCACTATGAAGTAACAAATGAATTTTACGACCAATTTATTGATTACCACAGCAAATACCAAAAATATTTTTTAAAAACAAACAAAATAAATCGCTTTTATTTTAATCTATGGGCATTTATTATAAATCAACTCAAAGAAGCAGGTGTTAATGCTTCTTGTGTAGAGCTTTGTACCTATCAAGATGAACAGCGTTTTTTCTCCTATCGCCGTGCAATACACCGCAACGAACCCGATTACGGACGGCAAATTTCTGCTATTATGCTGAAAAACAAAAGATGAGCCCCTTTTATGCTTGAGAACAATACCAAAACTGCAAAACTAAACTTTTTACCCAAATGGAAAAATAAATCCCATTGTACTTTGCTTTTTTCACGAAATTATCTACCAGCCCATAAAATATGATAGCCTTCGCTATGATCATTTTCAATGTTTGGTTATAATGATTGAAGGCAAGATGATACTTCTTTTTATTACTCCCCTTCATTCATCTTAAATATGAAACATTCCCCATATTGAAAGTATTTTTATAAAGTAATAACTAAAAAGCTTAATCAATATGTATTTCTTTGCCGCATGGAGAAAAAACTTTGCTCTAAAAGTAACAAACTTTTGGAAAAAGAGAAAACATACTGCATAGCTCTTTAATAATAATCAATAAAATTGTAAGGCTTTTGTAATTGTTCTCTTGCAATTTAATAAAAAGAAATTAAAAACCGTGTCGCATTCCCACCATGATGATTCAGAGGTTCTACTATGAAACTTTTCTGCGGAAATTCTAATCCACGCCTAGCTGAAGATGTTGCAAATTATTTGAACATCCCCTTAGGCAAAGCAACTGTAAAGCGCTTTGCTGATCAAGAAATTTTCGTAGAACTGCATGAAAATGTACGTGGACAAGATGTTTTTGTTTTGCAATCTACATCCTATCCCGCAAATGATCATTTGATGGAATTACTCATCATGATTGATGCCCTTCGTCGTTCTTCTGCGCGTCGTATTACAGCTGTTATCCCCTATTTTGGCTATGCCCGCCAAGATAGAAAACCAGGACCACGGACTCCTATTTCTGCAAAACTTGTTGCCAACCTAATTACGGAAGCAGGGGCCCATCGTGTTTTAACATTGGACCTTCATGCAGGACAAATTCAAGGTTTTTTTGATATCCCTACGGATAATCTCTATGCTGTTCCTGTCATTTCTCGCGATGTCAAAGTGCATTATTCTCTTGAAAATGTTATCGTTGTTTCACCTGATGTGGGTGGTGTGGTGCGTGCGCGCGCACTCGCCAAGCGCTTGAACAGTTTGCTCGCTATTGTGGATAAACGTCGCGAAAGCCCCGGTGAATCAGAAGTTATGAATATCATTGGAGATGTATCGGGAAAAGATTGCCTTTTGCTTGATGATATTGTTGATTCAGGTGGAACTTTATGCAATGCAGCAAGTGCTCTGCTTAAACATGGTGCCAATAGTGTCACAGCTTATATCACGCACGGTGTTCTTTCTGGTAATGCAATCGAGCGAATTGCTAATTCAGAGATGAAAGAATTGGTTATTACAGATTCAATTATGCCAACACAAGCTATTGAGAAAACCCATAATATTCGTGTTTTGCCCATTGCCGACCTTATGGGAGAAGCAATAGCAAGGACAGCAGCAGAACAATCGGTTTCCAGCTTATTTGGTTAAAGTGGTTCCTTGGGGTCTCCTGGTGCTGTTTCAACACCAAGATCAGGAAATGCAACAATACGTTGACCACTAAAATGCGTGTGAATAACAATAAGTCCACGCTCTTCAAAGTAGGTTAAAAGTCGGCGTACACGGCTTAAAGAATGAGTCCCATAAAGACGTGCTAAAAATGCATCAGATGGACATGATTTTCCCCCTAATGCGGCCTGTGCCACGTTCAAGAAGACTCCTTGAACATCTTCTTCCAAACTTTCTGATATCTGCAAAATATGTTTCCAATGTTCACTGACAGCCGTTTGTTCATCAACAAAAGCCTGAGCAATAGCCAATTTACGCCGAAATTGTGAAAGATTAAAAGGAACCTTTGACATACCATGGATACGGCAACGAACTGAAAAATCTTGATAAAGCACCGCTGTTGAACGATAAAAAGCCTCAGAATCCTCAAGAATCTCCCGAATAATATGTTCTGCTTGGCCGTCACGCTCAACATCAGAAAGTTCAGGAAATAAACTCGGGTTTTCTTCCAACAACTCTTGTTTTTTATGCACTACCTCCTCTAACATCTCGTGCATTGACTTTTCCCTCATCGGCTCTCGTGTTTGTTTAAATGGCGTTAAAATTTCCTCTGGTGAAGCAGTAAAAACGAGCTCTTGCACATCATCCCGCTCTGTTGGAAGTGGCATTAATTTAGGGCTAGAAGAGCGTGCCAAAGTTTCAACAGAACCGATAATGATTGGTAAGGGACGTCGTGATAAAGCAGGTCCTAAAGCTATAAAATTTCCCCGTTCAAGATCTCTAAACATTTCCGCTTGACGACGCTCCATTCCCAAGAGATCAGCAGCGCGCACCATATCAATATCTAAAAAAGTCCGCCCTATTAAAAAGTTTGAAGCTTCCGCAGCAACATTTTTGGCAAGCTTAGCCAAACGTTGTGTCGCAATAACACCAGCAAGACCACGTTTACGTCCTCGACACATAAGATTGGTCATAGCGCTCAAAGAAATTTTACGCGCTTCATCAGAAACTTCTCCTGCTGCAGTTGGAGCAAACAATTGTGCTTCATCGACAACGACAAGCATAGGATACCAATAATCACGTTCTACATCAAACAGTGCCCCAAGGAAAGCCCCTACAGCACGCATCTGTTGTTCAGTATCCAAGCCTTCAAGATTAAATACCACTGAAACTCGATGTTGTCGAATGCGATGGGCAATACGAGTCAATTCTAATTCACTACGTTGAGCCTCTACAATAACATGACCAAATTTATCTGCCAAAGTTACAAAATCGCCTTCTGGATCAATTACACAATGCTGCACCCACTTAGCACTTTGCTCCAAAAGACGGCGTAAAAGATGTGATTTTCCTGAACCGGAATTACCTTGTACAAGAAGACGTGTCGCCAATAATTCTTCCAAGTCAAGAAGTGCTGGCATCGATTTATGCAAAGCACGACTCTCTGACATCTCACCCAAGGCAATCTCAACCTTCATAACATCTCCAGTGTTTGATTTTGAACATATCAGCGCCAGCACATATTGGTTGATTCTCCATCCACACCGTAATTTGTAACATTTCCTCCTTTTTAACGGTAGAAATCATCGATTTTTCCCACAACTCTTGCATCTATGAATAGTTTGAACTATAGAACAAACTTCTGCGTAGACACCCTTGGAGGCAACGCAGAATGGAGTGATCGCTGTTGGTTAGCGCATATCTTCATATCCATGCAAAAACTATTACTGTTTTTGAAGGATCTCCAATCATGTAAAAAGGACTTAAATTATGAGCAAAAGCTACACTCTTAAGGCCGAAAAACGCGAGCGGGTTGGTAAGGGGTCCTCCCGTGAACTTCGCCGCAACGGTCTTATTCCTGCTGTCATTTATGGTGAAAAACAACCACCCTTGGCAATAACAGTTCCCTATAAAGAAATTTTCTACAAAATTCATGCCGGTGGCTTTCGTACCACCATTGCAACGATTATTCTTGACAAGCAAAAAATTATGGTTTTGCCAAAAGATTATCAATTAGATCCCGTGCGTGACTTTCCCCTCCATGTAGACTTTTTGCGCATCTCAGCAAAATCCGTTGTAGAAGTGAATATTCCTGTCCACTTCCTCAATGAAGATACGGCACCTGGACTTAAAAAGGGTGGTGTCCTCAATATTGTTCGGCACGAAATTGAATGTACAGCTCCAGCAAGTGCTATTCCTGAAGCTATTGAAATTGATCTCTCCAGCTACTCTATTGGTGATTCTATTCACATTTCAGCAGTGCAACTGCCAAAAGATGTGACTCCCATCATCCAAGATCGAGACTTTACCATTGCAACCATTGCAGCTCCTGCTGGCATGGATGTCAGCGATGAAACTTCTGAACAAGAAAATGATGAAGAAGACACGGAAACTTCATAAAACTCAAAAGGCGGGAATTTTTTCCGCCTTAATTTATGAGACATTACCCTTACTCATACTTTGACTGAAGATACACATGTGGCTTATTGCTGGTCTTGGCAATCCTGGTTTACAATATCAAAATAACCGCCATAACATCGGTTTTATGGCTGTTGATGCCATTTATCAGTCCTTCTTTTTTTCTCCATGGTCAAAGAAGTTTCAAGCAGAAATCTCCAATGGTTTCATAAATAATGAGAAAATTTTTCTTATAAAACCACAAACTTTCATGAATCTTTCTGGTCAAGCTATCGGTGAAGCTTTGCGATTTTATAAATTAGATTTAAAGAATTTGATCATCATTTATGATGAGCTAGACCTGTCACCGGGGAAAGTTCGTATAAAAATTGGTGGAGGAAATAATGGGCATAATGGCATTAAGTCTATTGATGCCCATTGTGGTACTGACTATTGTCGTATACGCATAGGAATTGGTCATCCTGGAAGCAAAGAACTTGTTCATCAGCATGTCCTGGGAAATTTTACCAAATCTGATCAAGAATGGTTATCCCCTCTCTTAGAGACAATCGCAAAAAATATCGCTCTCCTTATAAAAGATGATAAATCCCTCTTTATGAATGAAGTTTCACAAACGATAAAAAACAATCAGAACCATTGGCTTGCGTGTCCCAGTCGCGTGAAGAATATGAATAAGAACTCTTAAAAAAATCCTCTTATAAACTTAAGGCAAAATCTGTTGGCAACGTGAGAAGCTAGAAAATAGAACAGAATACAAGCTTGTATACACCTTTGAAAAAGAAAGGCTTATATTCTCTTTTATTCTCTTTTGAGAGAAAGAGAAGATTGAACAGCAAACCAAAATACTCAAACGGCTCTCTCCAATCTTCTCCCCTAAATTAAAAAAAATCATTTGGCTGAATGGTCGACTGTAGCGGATCGTAACCATTTGATTGTTGATTATAAACTGTAGGAATACTCCTATTGTTTTGCAATACCACAACACGCGAACCAACGGGAACACGATCATAAAGATCGATAATATCTTGATTAAGCAAACGGATACACCCACTTGAAATAGCACGCCCAATTGACCACGATTCATGTGAGCCATGAATACGGAAAAGTGTATCTTTCCCATTTTTGAACAAATAAAGTGCCCGCGCACCTAATGGATTATCGGGCCCTGGTGGCATTCCTTTCCCAAGATGACCATAACGTTCTGGTTCTCGAGCCATCATAGCTGCAGTAGGAGCCCAATTTGGCCACCGACGCTTGCGCTGTATAACCCCCTCACCTTCAAATGCTAGGCCTTCTTTACCGACACCAATCCCATAACGCAAAGCTTTTCCATTTTCACCAATAAGGTAAAGAAAACACTCTTGCGTATCGATAACCAATGTTCCAGGCGCATAAGATGTATAATAAATCACCTCTTGTCGCCAATATTTTGGATCAATTGTCGCAAGATCAACAGCAGGTAACGAATAGGTCTCATTCGTTACAGGACCATACAAAGCCTGTATTTCTGGTGGAATGTATCGAACTTGTTGAAAAGGTACCGATGACATATCTGACTGACGTGTAGCACATCCAGCCAAAGCCAAAAGTGCTGCAATTAAAAAGGCACAACGAGATAACACTCTTCTATTTTCTCCGATTAATTATTTATGCAGATTTGCATACCATGAAAAACTTAGCACAATATTAACATTAATTCGAAGTTTTCTTATCCTTGTAACTAAGGAGAACAATAAGGTAAGAAGAACTAAGGTAAAAAAGTAGATACCTACTACTTTAGACTTTTTTCTCACTTATCGCAAGACAAGGACTATAACTCTTCTGAAAATATGCTATAAAAAGGAAGCTTTATCTTGACCATAAAATCAATAGAAAAGAAAGACTCTCATGGGCTTTAAATGCGGTATTGTCGGATTACCTAATGTCGGGAAATCAACTCTTTTTAATGCATTAACAAAAACAGCCACTGCACAGGCTGCCAATTATCCTTTTTGTACCATTGAACCCAATACCGGTGAAGTTGCTGTTCCAGATTTACGAATGGAAAAAATTGCATCAATCGCTGGTTCAAAAGAAATGATTCCTACACGCATTAACTTCGTCGATATTGCGGGGCTTGTGCGAGGAGCTTCAAAAGGTGAAGGTTTAGGAAACAAGTTTTTAGCCAATATTCGCGAAGTCGATGCCATTGTCCACGTTTTACGCTGTTTTCAAAATGAAGATATTACCCATGTAGAAGGACGTATTGATCCTGTTTGTGATGCGACAACGGTTGAAACCGAACTCATGCTTGCGGATCTTGAAAGTCTTGAGAGACGAATCATACAAATCCGTAAACGAGCAACCGGAAAAGACAAAGAAGCTCTCACAATTTTACCTATTATGGAAAAAGCATTAAACATACTGCAACAGGGAAACCCTGTCCGGTTATTACTCAAAGATATTTCTTCCGATGAACACCACATTCTTAAGAGTTTGAATCTTTTAACCTCCAAGCCTGTACTTTATGTTTGTAATGTAAGCGAAAATGACGCCGCTCATGGAAATAGCTTTACCCAAACAGTTGAAAAAATGGCAACAGAGCAAAATGCGCAAAGCATTATCATCTCTGCTTCTATCGAAGCGGAAATTACACAACTGAGTGATGCTGAAGCATCAGAATATCTCAATGCTCTAGGACTCTTTGAACCGAGTCTCAATCGCCTCATTCGCGCTGGTTACCATTTACTTGATCTCATTACTTACTTCACCTGTGGGCCTAAGGAAACACGAGCATGGACAATTACGCGTGGTACAAAAGCTCCCCAAGCAGCTGGTGTTATTCATTCAGATTTTGAGCGCGGTTTCATTCGTGCCCAAACCATCAGCTATAATGACTATATTGCTTTGGGTGGAGAAAGCGGTGCAAAGGAAGCAGGAAAAGCCCGCGATGAAGGAAAGGAATACATTGTGCAAGATGGCGATATCATGTTATTTAAACATAATACTTAAATCTTCACTCTGTCTTAATAGTTTATCTTGAAAACTTTGGTAATAGCTCCTTGGAATCTTGTCGCAAAAATTCTCAAGAGTTTTTAGAACAAAAAAACTGTTGCTAGCATATGATTGTGATAGCAACAGCTTGATCCATTAAAGAATAGAAATATAAAATTAGCGTGTCCAACGCCCTTCGTATTTAAATGTTGGAGCGTTCTTTAAAGAATCTTTTGTCGCATTTGTAATGAGTTTCCATTTACCATAATCATTTGTCATCTGGATTGTTTCTGGAGAAACGACCACATAACTCTCGCCTATGCCAAGAAAACCACCAACAGCAATAACAAATCCTGCAATATTATTTTCACGTAAAATAATATCTTTTACTTCACCAATATTTTCATCTTCTATATTATATACATTGGCGCCTATAAGACTGGAAGCAACAAAATCCGTTGCTAAAGGTGTCACATAACGCACAGACTTATCTATCCCTACCTGTACAATACCCGTCGAAGAGATCATTTCAGGTTTTGAAGGCACTTCAAAAGACTGAGCATAAGTACTAGAAACCATCAAAATTGACATAAGAGTAGTACATGCAATTTTTTTCATTTTAACATCTCCATTTTTACTTTGCTTTTACTTTATAAAACCTCAATGCATCATAAAAAGATTTGTTCCTTATGCTCTTTATACTCTATACTCTTTTGAGCCTTGTCGCTTTACCCTTTTCTCTTTATTTCGTCTTTTATTTCTTTCTCTAATTCTTCTTCTAAACCACACCAAATACGATTTTTTAAAATATAAACAAACCCTGCAAAAATGATTAAAAATAAAATAACACGAAAACCGGTTTTTTTACGAATTTCCATATGAGGATCGGCAGCCCACATCAAAAAAGCAGAAACATCGCGCGCATAATGTTCAATGATTTCTGGGGTCCCATCTTCATAAGAAACCATACCATCACTCAAAGGAGGAGCCATAGTTAAAGAATTACCGGCAATAAAATAAGGATTATACCAATAACCATTCGCAATTTTTATCTCCTTCGGTGCCTTCTGATATCCTGTTAAAAGAGCCGTAATATAATCTGGACCAGCTGTATCATAATGAGTCAATACATCAGTAATTAAAGCAGGAAACGGCAAAGATACCCCACGTGCACGTACCATCAATGACAAATCTGGAGGATAAGCACTATTCAAAATAAATCTTGCTTCTTCTTCATGTGAAAAGGGAGAAGGAAAATAATCCGTTGCAATCCCAGCACGTTTAAAAAATTTTCCTTCTCGATTAGGACCATCGCGCACTTCATATTGCTCCGCCAAAGCTTTGATCTGTTCTTGATCATACCCAAGATCTTTTAAATTGTGAAAAGCCACATATTTTAGCCCATGGCAGCTGGAACAAACTTGTCTATAAACCTTTAATCCGCGCCTCAATTGCGCCTTATTATAAAGCCCAAATGGACCTGAAAAACTCCATTCTTGTTTTTTAGGAACCTGTAAAGGAAAAGAAATAAATCCCTCTTCCTGATCAGAGGCATCACTCGCTAAACTCTGAGCAGAAAAACTCATAGCAACAATAACAACCAACCCGACAAAGACATTTACCATAGTCTCTTTTTTTTCTGTTTTAAATCTTGCATAATTGAAGAAGGAAGAGAACAATTTTTTTCAAACGCTGGCAAAATCGGCAAAATAACCAAAAAAAATATAAAATAATAAACCGTAGCCAATTGTGTCCATAAAAGAATTTTGTCACTTATTTCTCTTGACCCCAACCAACCAAGAAAAACGATATCAATAACCAACGCCCAAAAGAAAATTTTATAAACAGGTCGATATCTTGCTGAACATATTTTAGAGCGGTCTAACCATGGCACAAAAATTAAAATGCAAATCGAACTGACGAATAAAACAAAACCAACAAAGTTTGAAGAGAAAATACCAATATCAAAAGTTATAGCACGAAGCATCGCATAAAAAGGCAAAAAATACCATTCTGGAACCACACGAAGAGGTGCCTTTAAAGGATCTGCCACACTATAATTTTCAGCCTGCCCCATATAATCGGGCATATAAAACAAAAACCAGGCAAAGAAGATGAGAAAAACAGTAATAGCAAAAATATCTTTGATAAGCGCATAAGGCGAAAATGGAACTGTTTCCTTATCTGATTGTATAGCAAGACCTGTTGGATTGCCTTGCCCAACACAATGAATTGCCCAAATATGCAGCCCCACAAAAAGAAGCAAAATAAATGATAAAACATAATGGAAAACATAAAAACGATTCAACGTTGGTTGTCCTACGACATAACCACCCAGAAGTGTCTCATGCAACCATATCCCCACCAAAGGTATCGTTTTTAAAAGCCCTGCAATCACTGAAGCCGCTGAAATAGACATCATCCCCCAAACAAGCACAGAACCAAAAAATGCTATTGCCATCATGATGATATAAATAAAAATACCTGTAACCCATACCATTTCTCGCATATTTTTATAAGAACCATAATAAAGTCCACGTGCCAAATGGATATAAACAGCAATAAAAAAAAACGAAGAGCCTACACAATGCCATGGACGAAAAAGCCAACCAAACTGCCCTTCACGCCGAAATCGTTCACTAGTTTCAAAAGCCAAATGAATATCCGGAACATAATGCATAGCCAAGACAATACCAGTCAAGAGCTGTGATAAAAGCATAATGGTTAAAATACCGCCAAATGTGTAAAAGTAATTAAGATTACGTGGAACAGGAAAAATCACAAATGCATTATAAAAAAAACGAGGAAGAGGAAAACGCTTATCAAACCAACGGACAAGAGCACTTTTAGGACAATAAGGAGGAAACCTTATCATGACTTTATCCTATTTTGAGCAAAGTATCAGAAAGAAATTGGTAAGGTGGAATAGTCAAATTATAGTTAGCTGGACCTGACCGCACTCTTCCAGCAGTATCATAAACAGACCCATGACAGGGACACAACCATCCTCCAAATTTACCCGATTGCCCAAGTGTTACACAGCCTAGATGCGTACAAAGATTAATAACAATAAGCCAATTTTCACGTCCTTTACCTGCTGAACGCGCAAAATCTGTTGCTTCCTTTTCACCTTCAAGATTAGGATTGCGCGCTTGACGATCTTTTAGAAGTCTCAATTCAGTAGCGCGCGCATCAGCAATTTCTTTTGCCGTACGATTTCGAATAACAACAGGCTGTCCTCGCCATTTTACCGTTACCGACATCCCCTCTTCAATACCAGAAAGATCAACCTCAACAGAGGAAGATGCCAAAACAGCTTCATCTGGACGCAACTGACGGATAAAAGGCCACACAACCGCTCCCATTCCAACTGCCCCTGCAACAGCTGTTACCAAAAACAGAAAATCCCGCCTCGTTTGCTCACCCATGGACTTAACTTAAAGAGACACTTTGCTAAAACATTCTTTTACCATACCCTCTCCCATTATACAATGCTTGATCACTCCGTTACCTCAACCATAAAAACATCCCCGTAAAAAACTCCTGCCATTTGTATGGTTTATACAAAAAACTGTTTTATAATGATAATTCATCGTTTTACGGAGTGAATGAAATCCCTAAACACCGTAAGGTTTTTTCATTTCAAACCTATTCATATTAATCAATCAAAATTACTCCCCCGCCCGTGAAAATCAGAGATAGCATGTAAATAAACACTTCTAAAGAAAGAAACATAGTCTTGTTATGACCATATCTCAGTAAACAAGTTGAGCTTATCGGTTATTTCTTTAACACATTTACAGCATCTCTCCCTCCCTCAATTCCAACTGGTTGCATGAGTATTTTTTTCGCTTCTGTTTTTGCATAAAAAGCATATTTTGTTGATTTTAATTAAAATTGATGATCTAACCTTATTAAATATCCCATTTTTCAACATAATGAGCCAATTCATTTCATGGATTGCTCAATAAAATGAAGCCCCTAATAGGGAGCTTCTCTCTGATCCCAAACAGACCTGTATACATAACTTTTTCCCTGAAATTTAAAGGGAATAAAAATGAACCGTAAAAAACATGTATTTCTCAAAGCATATTTTTCGAATAAATTGTGGTGCTTCTTTACAAAGTCGAAAGAAAAATCATATTACAGAGAACATGACACTTCATATAGCTCTTTTCCAACCTGATATTGCTGGTAATACTGGAACGATTTTACGTCTTAGCGCTTGCTTTGGTTTACATGTGCACATTATTGAACCTGCAGGCTTTAATCTGTCGGATCGTAATCTCAAACGCGCAGGATTGGATTATCTCGAATATGCTTCCTTAGAACGACACATTGATTGGCAACATTTTATAAGCTCCATGAAACACTTTAAACGCCGCCTGTTGCTTTTAAGTACAAAAGCAAAAACATGCTATACGCAGATATGCTATCAAAGAAATGATGTTTTACTTTTTGGTCGTGAAACAGCTGGCGTTCCCGATTATGTTCATGAAGCGGCCGATTACACATTGAAAATTCCCATGCAACCACAGGCACGCTCTCTAAATCTCGCCATGAGCGTAGCCATAACAACAGGAGAAGCATTACGCCAAATTGGTTATCATGAAAGAAACTGTAACCTATAAAAACATAAATTATCACGAAAAACAATAATACAACATATAAAGAACAGTTAGAGCGTATAATGCCTATCATTTTCCAACAATTAAGTGCTGGTAAAATAAACATTTCTTAGTGCCCATCACATCCATTTCATATCACCTCATATCACCACCTATGAATGATTAAATACTCCTCATAGTAAAAATCCAGTGAACATCCCCCTCTTTATGGTCATACAAGGTGCAAACCGCTACCACTATTCTCTTTATTCGTTCTCATTTTCGAGAATCCTTATCTTTGAGATGATTCATAAGAGACATTTTTCCTCTCTGTAATCATTTTTCCTCACTTGTGACGTGTAAGGCAATAACTTTGATTGATGTAATATGAACAGGTTTGAAATAACCTTACAATATTGTGAACTCTTATTTCACATAAATAATGATTATTATAAATTAATATGTTGACTTAAAAAATATAAACAACAGTGAGTTTATAAACAGAAATATTATAAATCAATTTTTTCTAATAGTGCATGACGATCCATTAAAAATCCGCTTTCAATCCATATCATTTCTAGCTCTTTAAGCTTTTTTCCTAAAAGTACACCTTTTGTAAAACCTTTCTTTATTAAATCGTTACCATTAATAGGAAAAGTTGGAATTTGCCATTTTTGGGCAAATTGATAAAGCTTGACATAACCCTCTGCTTTTTGCAAAGCATCACTTTTTTCCAGATGATCAAGATGTGATGCAGCGACAGACAACGATAATTGATCTAAAACTGGCTGTCGTCCATGAAAATAAATCAGTTTTTGCACAAAATGATCAGAACAGTTTTGGTTTATTATTTCTAACTCTGCCCATTCTTTTAATCGCGTTGTTTCCTTAAGAGAAAAACGCAAGCGCTGTGCCATTTCATGAAGACGTATGGGATCAGGAGGAAGAAGGCTTTCTAGCCGTAACAATGGATCAACTTTCCAACTAAGAGCCTGTTCTGTCTTCACCAATGCGTGAATTGCATCAATGCCCCATCGTTCTGTTTCAGGAAAAATGAGTGCCAAAATTCTGCTTTGTCGCATCCATAAAAGAGCACGCGTTGGATCAAACGCCGCAAGAAGCTTTTTCATTTCTGCCCAAATACGTTCAGAAGAAAGTTTTTTTAAACCGTGTTTTAAACGAACACATGCCTTCAATCCTTGCACATCAGGTCGCCCTGCTCCATACCACGCAAAAAAGCGAAAAAACCGTAAAATACGCAAATAATCTTCGCCAATACGATCTTCTGCAACCCCAATAAAACGAACTGTTCGGCTAGCAATATCACTCAAACCTCCCACATCATCATAAAGGTTGCCAGCAGCATCACAATAAAGCGCATTTATCGTAAAATCTCGCCGTTCAGCATCTTTTTTCCAATCACGACCAAATGCCACTTTTGCATGACGACCATCTGTTTCAATATCGCAGCGAAGCGTTGTAACCTCATAAGAACATGAATGAGCAACTACTGTTATTGTACCAAAAGCAATCCCTGTAGGAATAGCTTTAAATCCTGCTTCTTCTACACGTGCAATAACCTGTTGCGGCAAACAGGTTGTTGCAATATCAATATCACTAATAGGCTGCCCTAGCAGTTGATTGCGCACTGCTCCCCCTACAATACGCGCCTCTTCCCCCTCCACAGACAAAACACGAAGAAGTGTTTGGATATCACTTTGTTGTAACCACGCAACCTGTTTGAAGTTCTGTCTTATACTCACCCTTTAACCTTTCAAAAATTGTCTTCATTGCTTTAAAAAACTCTCTTCATAAAACAATTTTTTTAAGACATCCCTTATAAAGCACGTCTATTTCTTCCAAAGAAACTTTTCTCTTCTTATATACGAATATAAAAAAACGGCATATGATACTTCATTTCTTCTCATTTTCTGTTACAAACAATAAGATATCCATTATCATGCAGAGAAAATTACCATTTTTGCGACAAACGCCTTAAGGAAGAAATATGAGTCAACATGATCCATCATCCAATTCTATAAAAAAGGTCAATATCAATCATGAAGCTCAAGTCATTATTGATGATATTGATACGGCACACAAAGAATTGGATATTTTACAAAAAGAAATTGACAAAGTTATTTTTGGGCAAAATCAGGTAATCGAATATGCTTTAATCGCTATTTTCGCTGGTGGTCACGCCCTTCTTGTCGGTGCTCCAGGACTTGCAAAAACACGTCTTGTTGAAACATTGGGAACAGTCTTAGGGCTTGATGAAAAACGCATCCAATTCACTCCTGACTTAATGCCATCGGATATTATTGGTTCTGAAATTATGGATTCCGATAAAGACGGTAAACGTTCTTTTCGATACATTCAAGGTCCTATTTTCACGCAACTTCTCATGGCCGATGAAATCAATCGTGCTTCCCCACGGACACAGTCAGCCCTTTTACAAGCTATGCAAGAATATCATGTTACTGTTGCAGGTAACCGTTATGATTTGCCACAACCTTTTCATGTTCTTGCAACGCAAAATCCTCTCGAACAAGAAGGGACATATCCACTTCCTGAAGCACAACTGGATCGCTTTTTGATGCAAATCGATATTGACTATCCTGACCTTACAACAGAACGACGGATTATTTTAGAAACAACAAAAGAAAAAAAATCAAATGCAAAACCAATTTTATCCGGCAAAAAATTGCAAAAAATTCAAAATATCGTTCGCAAAATGCCTCTTTCAGAAAATGTGATTGAAGCTATTTTAAAAATTGTCCGCTCATCTCGCCCTCATAAAGACAATAGCCTTGCTAATACTTATGTTTCTTGGGGACCTGGTCCACGGGCATCACAAGCCCTTTCACTTTGTGTTCGCGCTCGTGCTCTTTATTATGGACGCTTAGCTCCTTCACTTGATGATGTTGAAGCATTGGCCTATCCCGTATTACAACACCGCATGGCTCTTAATTTTTCTGCCCGTGCTGAAGATATAACCGTAAAAGATATTATCAATAACCTTGTGAAAGATGCTCTTTGAATGGCTCTTGGCAAAAAAGTTTTACAAAAGCCTCCATTGTCGCTGGCAAATGAACTGCATAAGGATACTGGCAAAATGCCATATTTCCTTTTACAAGCGCGTCATATCGCTAATACATTGATCACCGGGTGGCATAGACAACGTAAAAGCGGTAATGGGGAAAACTTTTGGCAATTTCGTCCCTATATGGAAGGAGAATCCATTACCCGCATTGATTGGCGTCGCTCAGCGCGTGATGAAAATACGTATCTCCGTGAACACGAATGGCAAACGACACAAACCGTTTGGCTTTGTCCTGATCAGAGCGCATCAATGCATTACTGTTCGCGCTTTTCTAAAATCTCTAAAGGTAATCATGCCACTATTCTTACCCTTACCTTGGCATCCCTTCTTGCACGCAGTGGCGAACATATTGCTATTCCCAACTTAATGTCCCCCACAATGACATCCAATGTCGTAGAACGAATAGCCTTTGCTTTAGAAAATCATTCAGATGAAAATTTATTTCCGGATTTTTCAACGATTACACGCTTTTCACATGTCATTATAATGAGTGATTTTCTCGACTATCCTGAAAAAATCATCCAACATTTAACCGTTTTAACTACAAAACAGGTGACAGCTCATTTAATTGAAATTTCTGATCCCGCAGAAGAAAGCTTTCCCTACACAGGTCACACAGAATTTTTGGATCCTGAAACGAAAGAGAAACATGTTTCCACTAAAGCAGAAGATCTTCGTAAGAACTATTGTAAACTATATCACGCAAGGCGACAAGAATTGGTAAATTTTTGCGCACGCCAAGGATGGTCTTATCACGTTAGTACAACAGATCAACCTTTAACAGAGACCATTTTTCATCTTGCAAATACAATGAGCGACTCTCCATTGCAAAAAAGGAGGGCACTTTGAGTTTTGCTGCTCCCTTTCTGTTACTAGGGCTTTTGTTCCTACCGGTCATTTGGTGGCTGTTGCGGATAACTCCTCCATCTCCGCGTAAAGAGCTTTTTCCTCCTTTTCGCTTCTTACCCAAACCAACTCATCAACAAGAAACAGCAAAACATACACCTTGGTGGTTGCTCTTGTTGCGTTTAACCATAGCGGCACTTGTTATCATAGCTCTAGCACGCCCCACTTGGAATCAAAAACCAATAAGCTTTTCCGGGTCTCAACCCCTTGCACTCATTATTGATAATGGTTGGGTTTCTGTAAAAGAATGGAAACAGCGCATCTCTATCGCTGAAATGCTCCTTGCACAGGCAGAAAAACAGCAAAAAAATATTTATCTTGTTGCAACGGCTGAAAATAATATCTCCAATATAGAGCCCCAACCAGCCAAGATTATAAAACAGCATTTAATGCATTTGCAACCGCGTCCTTGGCCTGTCAACCGCGTGCATGCCTTCAAAAAACTCAGCAAAATAACCAAAGGAAAACCTCTTGATATTGCTTATTTAAGTGATGGATTACAAACAAATGAAGATGAGCAAGCTTTTGCTCTTCTTGAAGAATTAAAACCTAGAAACTTCTTGTGGTATTTGACTGATATTTCCGATTTAACCGGCATAACATCCATAGAAAATAACAATGGAAACATGGGCGCGCGTATTATCCGCTCAACAACACACAGTAACACTCCCGCTATACTCAGCCTCTACGATTCAAATAATCAACTTCTCGGACAATTTACGAACAATTTCTCTGAAGGAGAAACAACAGCACTTGTTCCTTTTAATGTACCACTTGAACTACGCAATGATATCGCTTGGATAAAAATAAACAATCAAAACCATGCTGCTGCAACCTTCTTGGTAGACAGCCATAACAGGATAAGCCGTGTTGCTCTTCTCTCACCCGATACCAATGAAATGGCACAGCCTTTACTTGCTCCATTTTATTACATTATCAAAGCCTTACAAGGTCATACACAGCTTATAACAGCCGGTGGAAGAGAACTTTCAACGGATATTGATCATTTGCTTAAACAAAATCCATCTGTTTTGATTATGGGTGACATTGTTAACATACCCCCAAAAGCAGAAAAAAAACTTTCTGATTTTGTGAATAAAGGGGGAACACTCATCCGCTTTGCAGGAGAAAAACTCAGTAGCGCAGAACATTACGATAACCTTCTTCCGATACCACTACGCCCAGGTCAACGTTCCCTTGGAAGTATTATGTCTTGGACAAAACCACAAAAGCTTGCCCCTTTTGCAAAAAATAGCTTTTTCTTTGGTCTTCCCTTTCCAGGAGATGTTACTGTCTCGCGCCAAATCCTCGCAGAACCAACCCCAGATCTTTTTGAAAAAACGTGGCTTAGCCTTTCGGATGGAACTCCTCTTATTACCGCAGCAAAACGTGGTAAAGGAACCCTCATTCTCATTCATGTTGCTCCTGACCCAACATGGTCTAACCTTCCTCTTTCTGGCTTTTTTGCACAAATGCTGCAAAAATTAATCACATTAGGTTCTAACGAAAACACAAACCTAACACACAGAGAAAAAAGAACAGTGGTACAAAACCCTTGGCGAACTATAGCCGTTGACGGACAATTACAAGTACCACCCTCTGATGTTGTTCCTTTGATCTTTGACTCTCAAAATCCACCCCATCCTTCCTACCATACTCCCCCAGGACTTTATGGTGTCAAAAACGATTTTTATGCACTCAATCTCTTAACTCATTCGTCGCACTTGATGAAACAATCATCATTGCCAACTTCTCTTAATAAAAAACCTTTATCTTACGATACAAAAGAAAAAAATCTTATCGGCCCACTTTTAGGATTAGCCATCTTATTATTCGCCTTTGACAATTTTCTCATTTTATGGATAGGAGATATTTTTTCTTTCATGAAACGGCGTAATATGTTTCTCCTCCCCTTTATAAGTCTTATTGCCTTGTTTTCATATGATCCAACTCTTCATGCACAAACGAAAGAAAATCAATATGATAGTGTACAAGCTGCTGGTGCAACACATCTTGCCTATGTTATAACCAATAATCATGAAATTGATACAACGAGTAAAAGTGGTCTAGAAGCATTAAGTCAATTTATCGCAGAGCGCACAATGCTTACCCTCGGCTCTGTTACAGCACTTGATCTCGATAAAGATGAACTCTCTTTTTATCCTCTTATTTACTGGCCAATTGATGTTAAGAGTCCTATACCAACCCCCAAAAGCCTTGAAAAAATAAATAACTTTATGAAACATGGGGGAACAATTTTATTTGACACGCGCGATCAGATAAAGAGCAATCTTAATCTTGAAGGAGATGCTACTCCAGAAACGCAAAGATTACGAGATATCTTAAAAGAGTTAAATATTCCATCCATTGAGCCAGCATCAACGGATCATGTTGTTGCACGTTCTTTTTATATTATGCCAGATTTTCCTGGTCTCTACCGTGGTTCACCTTTATGGATTGAATCCTCATCAACAAACAAAAAAAATAAAAATTCCCTTGCCAGCGGCGATAATGTAAGTTCTCTTCTCATTACTGCCAATAACTTTGCTGGTGCTTGGGCACTCGATAAAAAAGGGTCATGGAAATATCCCCTTGTTCCCAATGATCCAATGCAACGTCTATGGGCATTTCGTGCAGGTTTAAATATTGTCCTTTATGTTCTTACAGGAAACTATAAAGCGGATCAAGTTCATGTTCCAGCACTCTTGGAACGCTTTAAAAGAGAAAGAAGGCAATGATATCATTTTTCACTTTTCAGCCTTTTTTACCACTCATTTGGATTCTGTTCTTAAGTGGAATATCGATTCTTTTTGTCGTTGTTGGTCTTGTTACGCAACGGCAAGGTTCTTTATTTCGTCTGATGGCATTAAGCGCCCTCATCCTTGCTTTGCTCAATCCAATGATCATAAAAGAACAGCGTGAACCACTGAAAAGCACAGTAGGAATTGTTATTGACCGCAGCAAAAGCCAAACATTTGGAACACGTACAAACGACAGTGATGAAGCGCGCGCGCAATTAACTCAAGCATTGGCGCATTATCCACAATTTGAACCACGCTTTATTGAAGCTGGAAAACTTGCTGATAATCAGTATGCGCCCTCAACGAATTTGTTTGAGGCTTTAACACAAGCAGTATCTGATGTACCGCTCTCTCGTTATGCAGGAACCATTTTTATCACCGATGGACAAGTGCATGACATTCCTGACCTATCAGACCTTCATCATGAAGCACCTCTCAATGCCCTGATTACAGGGCACTCAGATGAATTTGATCGCCAAATCAAGTTTATTTCTCCTCCACGCTTTGCCCTTGTCAACAAACCACAAACGCTCTCCATTTTGGTAGAAGATAAAGGCCCCGCCAAAAAAACAATACCACAGAAAGCAAATATTACACTAAGCGTCAATGGACAAGACATTGGCCATTATTCTGTGACTCCTGGCGTGATTTTTCAAACTGAAATTAGCCTTCCTCATGCTGAAAAAAATATTATCCAAGTTATAACTGATCCACACAAAGGTGAACTAAGCTTTAAAAACAACCGCGCCATAACAATTATTGAAGGAATCAGAGAAAATTTACGCGTTCTTCTTATTTCAGGTGCTCCTTATAATGGAGAACGGACATGGCGAGACCTTTTGAAAGGTGACTCTAATATTGATCTTGTTCACTTTACTATTTTGCGTCCCCCCACCAAAGCAGATAATACGCCCTCAAGCCAATTATCCTTAGTGGTCTTTCCCACAAGAAAACTCTTTGTTGAAGAAATTAATAACTTTGATCTCATCATCCTTGATGGCTACCAGCACTCTACTGTTCTCCCCTTAATCTACTATGATTATATCGCCCAATATGTACAAAAGGGTGGTGCATTGCTGATGGTAACAGGACCTGAATTTACCCAAAAAAACTCACTTGCGAAAACACCTTTAATAAGCATTTTACCGGCATTGCCCAATGGAACTATTATTGAAAAACCTTTTCGCCCCACATTAACCAAAGAAGGTGAGCGCCATCCTGTCACAAGGGGTCTTGCAACACTTAACCTTCCCGCTTCTCAATGGGGGCAGTGGTTGCGACAAATTGCTATTCAAAACATAAATAACGGAATCGCCCTCATGAAAGGAGCCGATGAACAACCACTTTTACTTCTCTCGCATGTTGATAAAGGACGTGTAGGCATGTTGCTCTCTGATGAAAGTTGGCTTTGGGCACGAGGTTTCGAAGGCGGTGGTCCTTATGCTGCTCTTTATCGTCGTATTGCCCATTGGCTCATGAAAGAACCAGAACTTGAGGAAGAAAAATTAAGTGCGACCAGCAGCCATCATCATTTAACAATTCGCCGCCAAACTCTAAAAGACCATCCAGAACCCGCTGAAATAATCTTTCCCTCTGGAAAAAAAGAAAATATTACTCTGACCAAAGAGCAAGAAGGCCTTTTTACTGCAACTGTGACCACTGATGAGACAGGAATTTTTACCATTAAAAATGGCGGTTTAACAATACTTTCTTCTGTAGGGATGCTCGATAATCTTGAGTTGTTTGACTTGATTTCAACACAAGAAAAACTAGCCCCCATTATTAAGCACACTGGTGGCTACATCGGACGTTTACACCCTGAAGGAAAAGAAAACATTCATCTTCCTCCATTTAAGCTGATTCAATCAAAAACAAGTCCGTCCTCTTCCCCAGCACATTCAATTGTTCTGAAAGAAGCAACAGAAACCCGTTTAATCAATACCTTTTATTTTTCGATATTTTCTGGTTTTTTTGCACTGCTTGCTTACCTTTTACTGTTGAGCAGCATGTGGTATTATGAAGGCCGTTAAAAAGTCTGAGATTTCGTATAATAGTTTTAAAATTCAGCTTATCTTTTTACGTATCTACTTGTCTTTTGTAATTAGATAACGTATTGATTTATAACTCAAAATACAGTGGAATTCTCCTTATTTCTAATATCCTCATATTAAAACAATAAAAAACATTCTCTTGCGTATTATTAGAAGAGATGCTGTATGGATAGAAACCATTGAAGAAAAGAGTGAAATACCTCTTATGAATCCTCTTAAAGCAAAGCAAGGATTTTCATAAAATTGGGGGAAAATAGTATGATGTTTTTTATTTGCACCTTGTATAAGTGTAGAGATGGTAGTGTACAGTAAGCCCTATATAGTTCACAGAAGCTTTCCATTATAATATCGAGTACCGTCGTGAAGTTAGCTCAAACGCATTGAGAAATGTTTTTTTACAAATATGTGAATCTACAACACAATGATATTTTATTAGGGATATTCTATTTGGAACATTCCGCTTGAGACGTTCTTTTTTGCAAGCTAATTTTCATTTTACAATCTTTCTTGCCTTTAAGCACTAACTTATCTTATGTTTATTCTTTAAATCGTTTTTAATCCTCTACGAGCTTTTATGTTTTATCTTGCCCATATATCGGATGTACATCTTTCCCCTCTCCCGCAACCTTCCCTTTTTGAACTTTCTGGGAAGCGTCTTACCGGTTATCTGAACTGGCAAAAAAAACGTAAGAGTCAGATGGCAACAGATGTCCTAGAAACTGTAATAGATGCCTTGAACAAAAAAAAACCTGATCACCTTGTGATCTCTGGTGATCTTGTAAATCTTGCTCTCGATAAAGAATTTGTACAAGCTCATCGTTGGCTACTTAACCTAGGAAAACCTCAAGATATTTCTTTAACATTTGGAAATCACGATGCCTATGTCCGCGGCGCTTTACAAAAAGCATGCACTCTTTTTAAACCTTGGATTACAGGTGACATCCCTCAAAAAAGCGTCTTTCCTTATATGCGCATTCGCAAAGATGTTGCCATCATAGCAGCTTCTTCAGCCATTGCGACATTGCCTTTTCAAGCTTCTGGCTATTTTGGTAAAATGCAAGCGCAAACTTTACCGCTCTTTTTAAAGGAAGCAGCACAGCGCAACCTTTTTCGTGTCGTCATGATTCACCACCCCCCCTTTCCAAAGGCAACGTCTTGGCATAAAAAACTACGGGATATAAAACGTTTTCTAGACGTTATCAAATATCACGGTTGTGAGCTTATTCTTCACGGACATACTCATTTACCCACATTGAATTACATTGAAGGACCAATTAAAAAAATTCCTATTGTTGGTGTTCCTTCCGCATCACAAGCTTTTGGTGATAAAAAACCACCCGCAGGCTTTAATTTATTTTCCATTGAACGCTTACAAAATCAATGGCATTGCCAATTACAACGTTATAGCATTATCAATCTTCAAAACGAGATTGCATGTACTGAAACAATTAATCTTTAAACACCTTCATAGTTGCCAAAACAACAAAAAACGAAAATATTTTTATTTCATATTCCTTTGAAAATCATAATTCTTATTTCCCTTTTTCTCCTTAAAAGACAAAGTTTCACCTTCTCTGTCAATAGATCAATTTTTCTCAGACAGTTCCATCTGCTGCCCCACTTATGTGACTAGCTTTTTACAAACTTATCGGTTTTCTTCCTTCCCGCCCTAAAGAACGAAAATTCTACCACATCTGATTTATAAATAATCCGGATTCTTGTCTCACGGGTTCCAGCTGCTAATTGCGCATGTGATTTACTTCACAAAGCTCTACACATAAACCCTGCTTTGAATTTCATCATACACTCCTCCAAAAGCATCTAATGCGTAAAATCCTTATATTATTACAATGATGATATTTTATAGAATAATAGAGAAGCTCATTCAGCGTCTATACCTGAAAATCAATGCCTAAAAAAGCCAAATAATAACTAAAGTATATAATTTCAATAACCCAACCTACTTGTGATTCATAAACAAATGATGTTGATTGATTTATCGTAAATAGATTTGAAATGATCCATTACTATTTCACTCGACATTTATTATCGTACATTAAAAAAGTTATAAAAAATAGTAGATTATATTTCGATAACAGACATAGGTAATAATGTTTTTTATGTCTCAATAAATTCCTAATTTTCTCTCTATTTTTTCCTATAAATCACTTTATAATACTCTTTATAATTATTTTATTATTGAGTTACATTGCGGATGTAATTTTACGTGCTTTAGAATTTTTTTGCGATCTTTTTGTTATTAAATAAAATATTTTACGATACCGCAAAACAGAAAAGTTGATTGTATGAGAGATCTTTCAAATAAAATAAAATGCCATTAGCTTGCCAATTCACATGTTGGTTTTAAAAAGCATCTTTTAAAGCACCAAAACCCATTTCCCGACGGCACCTATGAATGATGTAATGATAAGTCCATTTAGCAACACCATCTTCACGTTTATGGAAAAGCAAGCTAGTATCAAATCTCATACTTTGCCACCCCCTAATGTAGCAACAGCCTTTAGCACTTAAGATAGTTCATAAGAAGCATTTTTATTCTTTCTTTAATGTTTTTTATCTCACGACTCCCCCTCTTTTTGACGTGCAAAAGACATGGTTTTGATTGGTTCAATATAGTATAGGTTTAAAATGAGAAAATCTTATGACACTCGGGTCTCTCACTCAACATGACAAAAAGTAATTTATATTTATAAATCAAAGTATTGTTCGAATAAAATAGTAGCCCTTTTGAGTAAAGGATATTTACTAGAACATACCTGAAAAATAAAAGCCTCATTCGAAAATGAGACTTTTGAAGTGTTTTATTCTGCAAAAAATTAAAATTTATAAGCTACACCCACGCGGAAATCATTTGTTTTGTAGCCCATTTCAAATTTATCCTGTATGAACTTCTTTTTGCCAAAATCTGAATAACGATATTCTGCACGCACAATGACATTATCAGTCATTGCAAAATCAATACCACCTCCAAGGGTATAACCAATCATGGTCTTTTTTTCATCATGCAACCAATCAGAAAAATCAACTTCTCCATTTTTGCTATCAGCTACTGCCGCAAAAATATTCTGAAGCTGCGTATAAGCAATCCCTCCGGAAATATAAGGCATCATACGCTCAATCGCAAAACCAACTCTCACCCGTGTAGCACCAGCCCATTTTTGTTTTAAAGTATGACGTACAGCTTTAATACGCCTTGTTGAATCATTCTCCTGCAAATCTCTTGTTAGACTTGTTTCTTCTATAGGTTTTGGTGTTTCTTCAGTTGGACTTTTTTTCGGTAGATTGACATCTTTAGAATCCTTTTTACCAGACCACATAATATCTGTATCAACACCTATAATAAAACTATTATCGATATCAATATTGGAACCCGCATAAACTCCCCCGATAAAACCAGAAAGTTTAGGTAAATTCTCCTTTCCAATTGGATTCCATATCCCTGTCTCATGTTTTAAATAACTTGCAGTTGTTTTACCTGAAAAGTTACCAATCTGTCCTCCAAGATAAAATCCTGTCCAAGACAAAGCAGGCGCTGGAATAACAGGAACAGGTTGTTCAGGAATAACGATATCCGACGCCTGTACTACAGAAATTGAAATTAAAGAAAATAGAGATGTTGAGGCTAAATACTTTGTAATCATAATTGCTCCCCTAAAAGCTAATGTGATACATAAATAATGGTAAATCGTTTCACAATTTTTTGAAAAAATCTATAGCAAAAATGACACAGTTAAAAAATTAAAATTAGTTTTAAATAAAGCTTAAATATTATTTATAATTTCCAGAAACTATTAATCTATAGCAGCTTTTATAGCTTCATATTGATCATCATTATATTCAATAATATAAATAATTATAATGTCAATTTTTTGAAAAAATGAGATAACGCTCATAAAAAATATGATTCACTAAATTAATCACTCATCGTTTTTTGTATAAAGAATGATACCTAGAATGGAGAATTTTTTCATCACACTTGAAAAACCAGTAGAGAACTTCACTCTAACCATCTCAAGCGTCTATGAAAT
Organism: Bartonella sp. AA86SXKL; assembly: GCF_042196885.1. Classification (NCBI taxonomy): domain Bacteria; kingdom Pseudomonadati; phylum Pseudomonadota; class Alphaproteobacteria; order Hyphomicrobiales; family Bartonellaceae; genus Bartonella; species Bartonella sp. AA86SXKL. The sequence continues at coordinate 197,445 of NZ_JBHIRE010000002.1, forward strand.
GAAAGACAAAAAATTAATATATAAAAATGGAATTAATAATTTTTATTTATTCTTATAGAATTATTTTAATGTTTCATGATTTTTGAAAAAACTGAACAGACCAATTGCCCAGTTTCTGCAATTAATTTTTCAACACGAAGCAAATCAGGTTCCCCAACACTATTCAACAAAAGGTCACTTAATCCAGGTGGCATATCATTGGGATCAAGAGAATCATTTAAGCAAAGCCGTATAATTTGACTCAAATTTGTATAAAGACGATAGGCATAATGTAAATCAGCAATACATGACTGATTAAGAAAACTGTTTGGTAAGTGATCTAAAATATCCGCTGTCGTCGCTCCAATTTGAAACTCAATGACATGCGTAATAAGAGAAAATTGAGCAATAAACTCCAAATCCATAATGCCACCAGACATCGTTTTTAAATCCCATTGATTTTTTGGCGGCTTTTCTTTTGCAATCAAGGCACGCATTTCACATACTTCTTTTGCAACTTCCTTCTTATCACGAGAAATAGCAATAATTGCACACACTTCATTTTCTAGCTTTTGTAAAAAATCAGGGTCTCCTGCAATGCCTCGAGCCCTTGTTAAAGCAAGATATTCCCATATCCATGCTTCTTGGCGGTAATACTTTTTAAAAAATGGAAAAGAAACAGCAATAGGTCCTTTATTGCCTAATGGCCGTAACCTTAAATCAACGACATAAAGAATACCTTGGCTTGTAAGAGTGGATAAAGCAGAAACGAGGCGCTGTGCTAAACGCGTATAATATTGAGAGATATAAAGAGGCTTTTCTCCATCAGATATTTCTGCATCATTATCGTGTTCATAAAGCAAAACAAGGTCAACATCGGAATCTGCTGTTAATTCGCGACTTCCAAGCTTCCCCATACCCAATATGCCAACACGCCCCCCTTTAATACGACCATGAAGACGAGAAAATTCCTCTTGAACGGTAGCAAATGTTTTTGTAATCATAAGATCAGCAAGCGCAGTAAAAGCAAAACCCGCTCTTTCTCCTGTAATTGTACCGTTTAAAATTCGAATACCAATCAAAAAACGTTGTTCATCTGCAAAAATCCTTAAATGGTCAAGAATTTTCTCATAAGAAAGAACATTTTCAAGAAAATATTCAAGCCGTTTTTCTAAGTACGTTTTGGTCGGTAATTCTGAAAGAATATTCGGATCTAACATTCCATCAAAAACATGGGACCTGCGTGCAATAATTTCTGCAAGACGTGGAGCAGCCCCCATAATAAGGACAAGCATATCCAAAAGAGAAGGATTAGACTGCAAAAGACTAAAAAGCTGAATTCCTGAAGGTAAGCCCTGTAAAAAACCATCAAAACGCAACATCGCCTCATCAGCTCGTTTTGTCCCACCAAAAGCTTTCAAAAGAGCTGGTGTTAATTCCGTTAATCTCTCGCGTGCTTCGGCTGATTGCGTTGCTTTATAACGACCAAAATGGAGCGTGCGCATAATACGACAAATATCACTTGCTCTTTCGAAACCTAAACGGCTTAACGTTATTAATGTCTCTGGATCATCTTCTTCACCTGTAAAAACTAAATTACCAATTTCTAAACCAAGTTCTTGCTCATTCTCAAAAAGTGCAGCATAATGTTTTTCAACAACCTGAAGTGTTTTTAATAAATCACGGATAAAACTGTTACTGTCTTGATAACCCATTAAATAGGCAACACTCGTGAATTGAGCAGTATCATTTGGAAGAAGATGTGTTTGTTCATCGAAAAGCATTTGAATACGATGTTCTACATTTCGAAGAATAGCATAACTTTTTATAAGGCTATTTCTCGTTTTCTCACTGATCCAACCAAGCGTGTGAAGTTCTGCTAACATTGCAACTGTCTGACGTCCACGTAATTGAGGAAAACGTCCACCAGCAATGAGCTGCTGTGTCTGAACAAAAAACTCAATCTCACGAATACCACCACGACCTAACTTTATATTATGCCCATAAGCTGCAATTTGACCATAATTTTTATGCGCATGAATTTGACGTTTGATCGAATGAATATCAGCAATAGCAGCGTAATCTAAATATTTCCGCCACACATAGGGAAAAAGCTCTTTGAGAAAGTTAAAACCTGCCCTCTTATCACCAGCAACTGGACGTGCTTTAATCATGGCTGCTCGTTCCCAATTTTGCCCACGCCCTTCGTAATAACGCAATGCAGTCCTTACTGGTAAGGCCAAAGGGGTTGATCCTGGATCTGGACGAAGACGAAAATCAAGACGAAAAACATATCCTTCCGCAGTGCGTTCTTGAATGATACGGATTAATCGGCGTACCATTTTAGAAAATATGTCAACACTTTCAGAAAGATTACCAATATGAGGTGATGTTTCATCAATGAAAACAATAAGATCAATATCAGAAGAATAATTAAGTTCCCCTGCTCCTAACTTTCCCATCCCTAAAATAATTAAACCACAGTCTTTTTCTGGATTCTCACGGCTTAATAAATTGATCTTACCATGATCATGCGCTTCTCTTAATAGAAAACGTAGTGCTACACTTAATGCTGCTTCGCCCAAACGTGTCAACCAAGCACATGAAACTTCGTAAGTAAAAACACCACCCAAATCAGCTAAAGCAATAAGAACATGCGCTTCTCGTTTTTTGCGCCTTAAAGCAGCCATCAATGAAGTTTCATTTATAGCTTCATCCTTATCAATAGCTGTAATATCATCTATAATTTCGCTCAGCCTTGTTTCTATATCAACATTTAATAAAGCACTAAGATATGATGGGTTGGCAATTAAAACCTCACGCAAAAAAGGAGATAAGGTCATAACCGAACTGATAAAATCAATCTGCGTTCCACTCTCTGAAATGATGGAAACAAGCGATTCTAAACCTTCTTTCCTTGCTTGTTCTTCCATGTCTTTTAACCATTGGGAACCACTTTTATCGAGAGGACATAAAGGGAGAAGCTGTGTTTTAAAAAAAGCTTGTTTCGTCTGCGCTCCCTTGAAAAGCATTTTTCTTTCCTTTCTATTGCTTTATACTTTTAAAATAGTTGTTACGTATGAAAAGAGAAAAGTGAAGAAAAATATCTTTAAGGAAATAACAAAATAGCCCTAAGCCCTGGATTTGCATTTTCAAGTAACAATTCACCCCCATGAAGCTTCATAACCGCTTTTGCTATACTTAAACCAATCCCAAACCCAGGTTGTGTGCGGCTTTCTTCAAGACGAACAAATCGTTCTGTCACTTTTTCACGTTTATCCTCTGCTATTCCTGGTCCATTATCGCTCACAACAACTAATAAATGTTCATCACGATATTCCATTGATAAGCAAACCTTCGCTTGCCTTCCACCTTTAGGCGCATATTTAATTGCATTATCTATAAGATTAAAAATTGATTGTGCAACAAGCTCACGATTCAATTTTAGCTCTTTATCAAATATATCTCCCAACTGAAGTAAAACACCTGACTCCTCAGCAAAAGGTTCGTAAAGCTCAACAGCATCCTCAATGATCAATTTCATATTCATCATTTCAAGATGTTCAATTGCACTGCTGGCCTCAATACGTGAAATCATTAAAATCGCATTGAACGTACAAATAAGTTGATCTGACTCTGCAATAACCCTATCAAGGACCTGACGATATTCAAGCTTTGTCTTATTTCCTGAAAGTGCCTCTTCAGCGCGATTTCTAAGACGCGTTAACGGCGTTTTCAGATCATGAGCAATATTATCTGATACTTGACGTAAACCAATATTTAACTCTTCAATGCGGTCTAACATAACATTAAGATTGGTTGACAATCGATCAAACTCATCCCCTACTCCAGAAACAGGTAAACGCCCACTGAAATCACCATCCATCAAGCGCTGTGATGCAGCCGTTACATGATCAATCCTTTGTAAAGCTCTCCTGCCAACAAAAAACCATATGAGTAAAGCGCCTCCAACCATTGCAGCAAGTGCAATGATCACAGCTTTGCGAATAACAACAGCAAAACGTTCTGGCTCATCCAAATCACGTCCTATAAGAATCTTCATAGCATTAGGCAAATCAACAATAACCGCCAAAGCGCGATGTTCACTTGTTTTGCCATGTTCTCCAAAACGGGAATACAAAAAAGAGGTAGAAATAAAACCACTCTGATTCAAAAGACCTAATTCAATACGTGCTACATTTCCTGCTAAAATACGCCCCATAGAATCTGTAACAAGATAAAGAAATGCTCCTGGTTGTCTTGAACGATAATCAATAGTGCGCATTAATAAGGATAATCCCCCATAATTATAAGCATTTTCAATATACTTTAATTCTTCATGTAAAGCCTGTTCAGTTTGCTCTGTTAACAATGAAGCAGAAAATGCCGTCATATAAATAGAAAGTCCTGTTGCCACCAATCCAAACAATAAAATGTAAAGTGCTGAAAGCCTTAGCGCCGTCGTGCGCATTATATTAATCAAACGATTCATGCTTTGTTATCTGGTACTTTCAGCATATATCCAGCTCCACGCACTGTATGGAGAAGGGGAACATCAAAATCTTTTTCAATTTTGGCTCTCAAACGAGAGATATGGACATCAATGACATTCGTTTGTGGATCAAAATGGTAATTCCAAACGTTTTCCAAAAGCATAGTGCGTGTAACAACCTGCCCCGCATAACGCATCAAATATTCAAGTAAACGAAACTCTCGTGGTTGCAATAGAATGTTTCTATCACCTCGTTTTACCGTATGTGCTAACCGATCAAGCTCAAGATTACCTACACAGTAAACAGTTTCTGCTTCTTTAGGATTTTTCCGCCGTTGTAAAACTTCAACACGCGCAAGAAGTTCAGAAAAAGCATAAGGCTTTGTCAAATAATCATCTCCCCCTGCACGCAGCCCCGTTACACGATCATTAACTTGCCCTAAAGCAGACAGAATAAGAACCGGTGTTTCATTGCCTTTAGCGCGCAATTCAGCAATAATAGAAAGACCATCACGATGCAAAAGCATTCGGTCAACAACCATAACGTCATAATTTTCCGTGGTTGCTAAAGCATATCCCGTATCCCCATCATAAGCAACATCAACAGAATGCCCTACTTCCAAAAATGCTTTTTCGAGATAATGCCCCGTCTCATGATCATCTTCAATAACGAGTATCTTCATAAAACGTATCTCCATTATTTTATTATGTTGTAGGACAAATATTTAATAAACATTTGTCCTACAACTAAAGCCTTATTTTTTGAAAATTGGAAGAGCAACAAAACGATTTTGATCATTTGTTCGCACTTGTAAGAGTATAGCCTTTCGTCCTAACTGCTGAGCATTTTTGATTGTGTTAATAATATCAGAGACTCGTTTAACCGGTTTATTATTTACTGTCACAATGATATCACCAGGGCGTATCCCTTTATCTGCAGCATCTGAATCGGTATCGACATCCGTTACGACAACCCCTACACCATCATCAGAAGGCATAACAATCAAACCATAATCTTCCAATGTTTCATCTAAATCACTCTGTCCATTTGAATATTTTGAAGTCTCTTTCTTACTTTCATCTTCAGACATTGAAGCGAGTTTAACCTTTATACTCTCCTCCTTACCTGATCTCCAAATCCCTATGGTTACCATTTCTCCTGGTTTAATATTTGCAATACGTTTCGCCAACTCACGCGCATCAGCAACTTTTTCATTATTCACTGAAATAATTACATCACCCGCTTTAATACCAGCCTTTTCTGCCGGTCCTTTTAACGGATCAGTAACCAAAGCACCTTTGGCTTCTTTCAATCCTATTGAATCGGAAATCTCCTTTGTTACCGGCTGAATCTGAACACCTAACCAACCACGTTGAACTGAACCTTTTTCAATAAGTTGTTGTACAACCTGTTTTACAGTCGCTGCTGGAATAGCAAAAGCAATCCCAACATTTCCTCCAGAAGGAGAAAAAATTGCTGTATTAACCCCAACAACCTTTCCATTAAGATCAAACGTTGGACCACCAGAGTTTCCTCTATTAACAGCAGCATCAATCTGAATAAAATCATCGTATACACCAGTGCCAATATCACGTCCACGTGCAGAAACAATACCTGCTGTCACAGTTCCACCAAGACCAAATGGATTCCCAATAGCAACAACCCAATCCCCAACACGAAGCTTTGAATCATCACCAAAATCAACATAAGAAAATTTTCTTTTATCATTCACTTTTAATACGGCAAGGTCGGTTTTTGGGTCTTTCCCAATGAGCTTTGCGTTCAATTCTGTACCATCATCAAGAACAACAGTATAACTTGTTCCGTCAGAAATCACATGATCATTGGTCACAATGTAACCATCAGACGAAATAAAAAAACCCGATCCAAAAGCAACAGGACGGAGTCTCTGCGATTGGTGCGGAAATTTATTTTTAGGTTTATCAAAATCATAAAACTCTTTAAAAAATCTTTTTAAAGGATGCTGATCTGGTAATTGATCAAGTCCTGGACCACTAAAAAAGTTGCTAAAGAACCTATCTTCTTTCTTTTTATTGCTCTTTACTTGTACTGCCACAACGGCTGGTTTCACTTGAGCAACAATATCGGCAAATCCCTGTTGTTGCATTAACGAAGTAAATACAGAACTTGCATGAGCCTTTGTCATCCACAAGCTTGATGTACATCCACTAAAAAACAGTGCACTTTCCAATATCGCAGAAAAACTCACTGCGACAAATGTTTTAAAGAAAGCCTTTTTAACCATTTATTCTATGCTCCTATTCAATCATACCTATATTTCAATTCCGATCACTTATAAAATACCAGACCTTACCGTTTTCTGTCTAAATTATTAAAGTTTTGTAAGGTTTCAGTATTCCCTAATATAATTACAATAAGATTGTCTGCTTATTGCAGATGATCTGATTTTTTTCTTTTATGTAACATTTTTTTTAATGCAATGACATTTTTGACTGTTCTTTTTCATTCACATAACGCATGATTATTCCGTTTGAAGTGGAAAAATATAATACTTACGCCAATGATAATAATGATCAAAGGCGAGAACCATAAAAACCAAGTTATTTTATTCAATGGTGGTTTCAAGAGAATAAATTCACCATATCGCTCAACAAGAAAGTCAGTGACTTGCTGATTACTATAGCCCATTTTTAGCCTTTCCCGAATTAAAAGCCGTAAATCACCTGCTAAAGCAGCATCTGAATCATCAATTGATTGATTTTGACAAACCGGACAACGTAAATGCGATGAAATATGGCGTGCTCGCGCTTCAAGAATCTTATCCTTTAAAATCTCATCCGGCTCTACTGCTATTGCTAATCGAAAAGGAAACGTTGCAATTAAAAAAAATACAATCCAAAGAATTTTTTTCATCTCAATGTCTTTTCCAAAAATTTAAAGCAAGCACTATCCTATTGTACATGCCAATGCGAAACCAATACCCCAAAAGAGAAAAACATCCCCCCATAGCCATCATGAATGCCCCTAACCAAATACATATTACATAAGGCTTCCACCATACGTGCACAACGAGACCCCGATTATCGATATGTCCCGGTACAATATATAGCTGCGATAAGCCATAATTTTTAAGACCAACTTCTGTTGTTGATGTATTTTGGCTTGAATAAAATCGCTTTGAGGCTGTTACATGACCCACAATGTTTTTATTTTCATATATTTTAAAATAAAATTCCATTGTCGAATAATTCGAACCAACACCATCATGCACTGCATCAAAATGAAGCGTTTTATCCGCTATCGTCACCCTATCCCCTACGTTCATGATTAAAATACGTTCTTGCCCAAAACTTACCACGCAAACAATACCAAATAATGTAATGCCTAATCCCATATGTGCTATTGCTGCACCAAAAGTAGACCATGGCAATCCAAGAAATCTCTTAACGCGTACTGAAAAAGCTCTCTTGCCATATCCACTCTTTCCCCATAGATCCGCTAAACTGCCTAAAAAAACAAACGCTGAAAGCCCAATCCCTAAAACTGCAAAAATATCACGCACAGATGCCGCATAGAATATTATAAAACAGACGATACCAACCAATACAAAAACAAACCACAACCGTTCAAAAACTGCAAGAAAATCACCGCGTTTCCATGCCATCATTGTCCCAAATGGAACAAACAACAACAGCAAAACCATTAGCGGTCCACAGGTAAGGTTAAAAAAAGCAGCCCCTACAGAAATTTTTTGCCCTGTTAATATCTCAATAAAATAAGGATAAAGCGTACCAATCAATACTGTTGCTGTTATTGTTGTCAGTAACAAGTTATTTAAAACAATAAACCCTTCACGTGAAATTGGTTGAAAAAATCTTTCTGTTTTTAAAATAGGGATACGCAAAGCAAAAAGAAGAAAAGCAGCTCCCGTAAAAAAAAATAAAAGAGCAAGAATTGCTTGCCCGCGTGCTGGATCAACAGCAAAACTATGAACAGAAACTAAAAGCCCAGAACGCACAAGAAAAGTTCCCATCAGAGAAAGGGAAAAAGTAAGCAGCGCTAAAAACAGAGTCCAACTTTTCAATATTTCTCGTTTTTCGAGAACAAGAGCAGAATGTAAAAGAGCCGTTCCTGAAAGCCAAGGCATAAACGAAACATTTTCAACAGGATCCCAAAACCAATAGCCTCCCCATCCTAGCTCATAATAAGCCCAATAAGAGCCAACCATAATACCCAATGTCAAAAAACACCAAGCAAGTAAAAGCCACGGACGAATCCCACGCGCCCAAATTCTATCAACATGTCCCATAATCAATGCCGCAACGGCAAAAGAAAAACAAAGTGAAAAACCGACATAACCTAAATAAAGTAGCGGTGGATGAATTGCTAATGCGATATCTTGTAAAAGAGGATTGAGACCATTTCCCTGCAATGCTGGTGGATTTACGCGTAAAAATGGATTGGATACAAAAAGAATAAATAAAAGAAAAGCAGTTGTAATCCAACTTTGGCAAATTAAAACAAGCGTCTTAAAATCTTCTGGCAAATGTTGGCTAAAAAAAGCCATCAATGCACTAAAAAAAGCAAGACTTAAAACCCACAACAACATAGAGCCTTCGTGGTTGCCCCAAACACCTGTAATTTTATAGAGCATCGGTTTTTCTGAATGAGAATTCTCAACAACGTTCAAAACAGAAAAATCAGATACAACATAAGCATAAATTATCACTAAAAAAGATAAAAGCAGTAATGTAAAAGTAATATATGTTAGAGGAACAACTGTTTGCATTAACAAACGCTCTCTCCACCAAAAACCTAAAGCAGGTAAAAATGCCCCTAATAAGCTTACTGAAAATGCTGCAGCTAAAAAAATATGACCCAGTTCGACAAGCACAATCGAATTATTTCTCCATAATGTAATGTTTTTTCAAACGATCAGCTGTTTCTTTAGGCATATAAGTTTCATCATGTTTTGCTAAAATACGCATCCCTATAAAAAATCCCTGTTTATCGAAATGCCCTTCTACGATCACCCCCTGACCTTCACGAAAAAGATCCGGTAAGGCACCATTGAAAACTACTTTTTCATGTTTTTTGTTATCCGTTACAAAAAAAACAACGCCTCTCTCTCCAACATATTGAACAGTTCCCTTTTCAACAAAGCCACCCAAACGCAAAGGGCGCTCCGTTAAAATATCTTCTCTTGTAATTTCAGAGGGCATTCTAAAAAAACTGACCGCATGACGCATTGCATACACTATGAGACTTGCTGCAATTGTTATAACCAAACAACATAATAATATGATCAGTAAGCGCTTTTTTTTTCGCTGCTCTAAAATAACCTTCCATGAGGTAGAATTCTTTAAAGATTGACTGTTCATAGACACTCTGCGAAAAAATTTTAAATACGTTATAACTAAGTATCAATATTTTATTTTTTAAGAGCTTTGCACATCTTCTACATAGGTGCAAGATTTCTTTTCTTTGTATGATCACTCGATAAATCACGTAACTGAATCATCATTTTTTTAACACGTGATTGTCCTGAAAAATTTTCAGGCATTGTATCAAGAAAGCTTTGTAAAAATTGCACTGCCTGCGCAGTTTTTCCTGCTTGATGCAATGCATCTGCCAACAATAAACGTGGATAAAAATCTGTTGGCGCTAAATCTGCTGCTTTTTGAAAAGCATTTTGCGCTTCTTGCGTTATCACTCCCCCTTCATAACCAACCAATGCTAAACCGTATCCTACAAGCCTTGGAGCTGTTTCTCCATTCAAACGAAGTGCATCTAAATAAGTATTCACTGCTTCTTGAAAAAGGCTTTCTTCGAGATACCCTACCGCTAACGCATCTGCTAGCTTGCCATCATGAGGTGCACGGAAAAAAAGCACTTGTAAACGAATAAGCTTTTCTTGCTTACTAAGAGTTTGAGGATTTTTATCCATTAATTCGCTAAAAAAATAACTTTTCACTTCTGGATTGCCTGTCAGCCCATAAATATTCCATGTCATAAGGAGAACAAACAAGATACTTAAAGCCTTAAGAATATTTCTTTTTTTATAATGCATATAAAGCTTGTTAAACTCAATCATACGCTTATGGCTTCTGTAACCATCCACGGTTTGAACTTTCCATTCTTTTTTTATCTCATCGTCAAAACGTAGTGAAAGAAAAAGAACACTTGCCAGAAAAATCAGAAAAAATGCTGCAGAAATTAATAAGAGCATATCGTTTTTTTCCAATACGAACAGAGAATAACTCGCTTACATTTTATCCTCTTCATGAGAAAAATGATGTGAATTAATAAAAATTCATTTTTTCATGGAGAATATTAATCTATTATATACATCAATTAAACAAAGAAACTAAAAACAATGTTTCCCTACTCTTTGATGTATTGTCTGAAAATACTGCTTTAAAAACTTTATAGACATTTCTTGCTTAAGGAGAAAATATGTTATTCTCCCATCTTAGGTAATAAAACTTTTGCATACAATCCACCCAAATCAGAACGTGATAAAAAGAGATTGCCACCATATTCACTGACCATATCTGAAACAATTGCTAACCCTAAGCCTGACCCTAGTTTATTTTCATTAAACCGCCGCCCTCTTTTTAATGCTTCATCAATTTTGTCTTCTGTTAAACCAGGACCATCATCTTCTACAAAGATACTAAAATATTCTGTTTCTTCAGCATTTTCTTCTAAACAACAAGAGATCAAAACCTTTGCGCGAGACCACTGAGTAGCATTTTCAATCAGATTCCCTATAATTTCTTCTAAATCTTCCTTCTCTCCAGAAAAAACAATATCATCAACATCCATAATAAATTGAATTTGTTTTTCAGGATTAAGCTTTTTCATAACCCGCACCAAGCGTTCAAGCACACTGCGAACAGACGTATGATAGACAACACTATCGCATTGTGCTGCAATCCGCGCACGCTGAAGATAATGATTGATTTGAGCTTGCATTATTTGCGTTTGCTCTCTCAACAAACTAGCCTTTTCTCCGCGCATCTTATCTGTCTCATTCATAATCACGGATAGAGGCGTCTTCAATGAATGCGCGAGATTACCAACCTGTGTGCGAAATCGCTCAATAATACGCTGATTATTATTAATGAGAGCATTCATCTCTTGTACAAGCGGCATCACTTCGCTTACTAAATCCGTATTCACATAATGAACTCTTCCTTCGCGAATATCATTCAATGCACGTCGAATAAGCTTCAACGGTTGAAAACTAAAGAAAATAATAGCAATATTAATAAGAACACTCCCGATACCGAAACTCCAAAGAAAAATTTGCAAAGTTCGCTTAAATTCCTTTACCTGGGCATGAGCTTCATCGATATTCCCAACAAGCCGAAAACGTGCAATATGATTTTTATTATCAAGAACAACATCACTCTCAATCACTTGTAGCTTTTGACCATTGTTCCCCGTTATCCGATAAGAGCGAAAGAATTTATTGTTAAAAGGTATATCAACATCACTTGGTGTAAATATCTCGCCTGTTCCCAATGAGGGGGATGTCAATCTTCCTTTTAAATTATGGGATATCGCAACAACTTCCCAATACCATCCTGTTGTTGGATCAGAATAACGAATATCATCAATCCCAGCCCCTCCTCTTAAAGTACCTTCTGATGACACCGTCACTGTTGCAATAAGACTGTAGAGTTGAGCAGAAAGGATACGCTCTAGGCTTTGTTCAGTCGAACGCTTATAAAATAAAATACTTACTGCAGAAATCGATAAAAGAGAAATAACAACCCATAATGTTGATAAGATCATAACACGTAAACTGAGAGATCGAGTAATTACAAAAAAGAACCTCCTATACCAATTATTCTCTTCAAAAACATTCATTAATCACCTCGCGTTCTCACGCGATATCCCATTCCTCGAATAGTTTCAATCAAATCCACTCCAAGCTTTTTCCGTAACCGACCTACAAAGACTTCCACTGTATTCGAGTCCTTATCAAAATCCTGATCATAAAGATGTTCAGTAAGCTCTGTTCTTGAAATGACTCTGTCACAATGATGCATGAGATACGAAAGCAGTCTGAATTCATAAGATGTTAGTTTAATCAATTGACCATCCACAAAAACACGAGATGTCTTTGTATCCAACAAAACATTTCCGCAACATAATGCACTCGTCGCATGTCCCGTAGTGCGACGAATTAATGCTCGCAAGCGCGCCATCACTTCCTCCAAATGAAATGGCTTCACAACATAATCGTCAGCTCCAGCATCAATACCGTGCACCTTATCAGACCAACGGTCTCGCGCTGTTAGCATTAAAACAGGCATGGAGATCCCTTCTTGACGCCACTTTTCAACAACACTAATACCATCAATCTGCGGTAAACCTATATCAAGTATCACCGCGTCGTAAGACTCTGTGCTACCTAAAAAATAAGCCTCTTCACCATCGAAAGCACTATCGGAAACATATCCTGCACGTCTTACAGCTTCTGCTAATTGATGGTGAAGATTCCGATCATCTTCAACGATTAAGATACGCATCACAACACCATCTGCTAAAGACTAATCAGCAGGAACAAAAAACTCAACACGACGTAACTTTTCACCATTACGGGCTGGTACAACAACCACAATTGCACACATGTCCTTTCCATCCTGAACAACCGGTTTTGAACGGACGAGAACCCCGCTCTCTTGCGCGGCAACCTTCTTACCTACTTCAGCACACCCAGAAGCTCGAACAGAATCTGCTCCTAAAAAAGCTGCTATTATTACAAACAAGAATTTTTTTTTCATCATAAATATTTCAATAACCCATCTCTTCTTTTCCTTGATAAAGGATAAAAGAAATAATGGTTTTTTTGGGTCGACTTAAAAATCACAAATGGAAATAATTTATCCTCTATCTTACAGAAGAACACATTAATATTATTCCAAATTTTTAAAAACTCAAAATAAAATATTTTTAATAATGAGAATAAAATTTATTCAATAAAATAATAAAATCTTAATACACTATCTTATGAAAAATGAATAATTCTAAAATAAACTCTTTCTCTGTTAGCACTATAGCAAAAAAATACTTCTACTCCATATAATTATTGTAGATTTGTTTGGTTGTATTTCTTTGCCATAGGCTCTCTTTAAATGTTTGATTTTTTTAAAAAAAAGAAAAGGCAACATCGTAAGCCATTTCACAGTCCTGCTCTCATTGAATTAGACGCACGATTAGACACAGCGCTTTATCACATTCGTTCTGCTAACAGTTTTTTCTGGAAAAAGGCAAAAATCGTCTCACAAAATTTTCATCTTCAAGGATGGAAACGTTTTATCGTTGAAGTTCTCGATGAAATACTAACATTAGGGTTGATGGGATTTACTCTTTTTACCATTTTTGGCATTTCTGTTTTTGAACTGACCAAAACAGATTGGTCTTCTCCTAAAAACTTTTCCATTCTTTTTCTAGATCGCTATGGAAATTCCATTGGGCACCGTGGTGCACTGCCGGCAATCTCTGTCCCCGTTGAAGAAATGCCTGACACTGTCATTAAAGCGGTTCTCGCTACAGAAGACCGTCGTTTTTTTGATCATTGGGGTATTGATTTTCAAGGACTTACACGGGCAATTTCACAAAATATGCAAGCTAAAGGTGTGGTGCAAGGTGGTTCAACTCTCACACAACAATTGGCTAAAAATTTATTCTTAACAAACGAGAGAACCATAACACGTAAAATCAAAGAAGCTTATCTTGCTCTTTGGCTAGAAGCAAATTTTAGCAAAAAGCAGATTTTACAACTTTATCTTGACCGAGCCTATATGGGAGGAAACAATTTTGGTATTGCCGCAGCGGCAAAATTTTATTTTGGAAAAAACATACGTCATGTATCTTTAAGTGAATCTGCTATGTTAGCAGGACTCTTTAAAGCTCCAACAAAATATGCTCCTCATAGTCATCTCTTTGCTGCTCAAACACGTGCCAATGTCGTCCTTTCTAATCTTGTTAATAGTGGCTTTATGACAAAGAGCCAAATTATCAATGCGCATCGCCACCCTGCTAAGGCACTTCCCCAAATAGAAAATAATCAGCCAGATTATTTTCTTGATTGGGCATTCGAGGAAGTCAAAAAAATGCGCAATCAACTTCCAAGCCATAGTTTAATTATTCAAACAACCCTTGATCCGAATATTCAAAAAGCAGCAGAAGAATCAATCGCATATCATTTACATCAATATGGTCAACAATATCGCGTAACCCAAGCTGCCACCGTTATACTCGATAATAACGGTGCCGTATGCGCAATTGTTGGAGGACTCGATTATAAAAAGAGCCAATTTAACAGAGCAACACAAGGCGGACGGCAAACTGGTTCTTCATTCAAACCTTATGTTTACGCAACCGCACTGGAACACGGACTGTCTCCCTCGACAATTGTTTTAGATGCTCCTATCAATTGGGGAGGTTGGACACCCAAAAATAATTCTGGTCGTTATTTGGGAAAAATTGATTTAGCAACAGCTTTAGCTTTTTCTATTAATACAGTCCCTGTGTATCTCACCTATCAATATCTTAACCGTGATACCCAACCCATCATAGATCTCATCAAGAATATGGGGATTAACGCGCATATTTTATCACACAAAACAATGGTTCTTGGCACTTCCAATATGACCCCCATGGATCAAGCTACAGGCTTTAATGTCTTTGCCAATGGAGGAATAGCGGGTAATCGTCATGGGTTTACGCAAATCAAAACAATTGATGGTCGTGTTGTGTGGGATTTCGAACATAACGGAAATAAGTTACACCGAGTTCTCAGCAGACAATCAACAGCTTATATGAACCAAATGATGGTGGGTGTCACGACACGAGGATCTGGTAAGCGTGCTGCTCTGCCCATGACTCTCGTCTCAGGGAAAACTGGAACATCACAATCTTATCGTGATGCTTGGTTTGTTGGCTTTACAGGCAATTATACGGGAGCCGTATGGATGGGAAATGATAACTTTTCACCGATGAATCGTGCTTTTGGGGGTGGCGTTCCTGCCATGATATGGCATCGCATCATGCTTGCTGCACATCAAAATATCATGCTCAAACAGCTCTATGGTGTTCAAGATTCTCTCCTTCCTCCTTATCAGCCCCCAGTACTTTCTTCCCATGCAGATTCTGAAGTTCCTCCTCCAATACCCTCTACGCTTTCTCCTGAAACATTGAATATTGTGCGATTGATTAACAAAGATCTGAAAAAACCATCTGCAATTTCTTTGAAGATGAAAACAACTGGAGATTCAACATTTTGAATTCAAGATATTCACTGATGTTTTTTAATATCACCATTTTCTTTTTTATCTTCGCTTTTTCCATTTTATGTGGAACACTGAGTGTCGATTATGTGCTCAATTCCTTTCCTCATTTTGAACGCTTTAGAATTGGAAAATGGAGTGCTTATCCAAAAATGGGAACCGCCAATATGGATCCTTATACCCGCGCCCGCACGACCAAACGAGGCATTGTTTCACTCGGACGAACTGAAGGTATTCAATTCCAGATTTGGCAAGATAACCAAGGGCGTCCACTTCATCATCACTGTCATTATTTACTCAAAGGCACCATCCCTGAAACCCGTCTTTTTACCCTTTATACAGCTGACAAATCCCTAAAACCCTATACTTCATCCAAAGAAATACCTTTTGAACTCCACACTGACAATATTATCTATGAGCATGATGGCTCATTGCGCATTAATATTTCACCCACACCGCAAACCGGCAATTGGCTTGCAACAGTTAGTCAAAAAGAATTCGGGCTTATTCTTACTTTATACGATACCCCAATCATCTCAGCAACGGCATTACAAACGCTTACAATGCCATCAATAGAACAAATCCCATCAGGACAAATAAATTGTGACTAGATTTATTTATATCGCACTTCTTGCAATCATTGGCGCTATTATTGTTCATATTTGCGTTCTCTTTCTGATCCCCACCTGGGCACAAGATAATATATGGACAGCACTAAAAAAATCTGGAACCTCTTATCAATTTGTCGATTTTACTCCCGATAATCCTATTCAACAATCTGCTGATCCCCTCTTTCTTCTTAAAGTCTGCAGATTTAACCTTGAAAATGGACCTGTTCATTTAAAAGCTTTGAAAACACGACAATTTTGGTCACTAGCAGCCTACACACACAACGGAATTATTTTCTATAGCCTTAATGACCGAACAGCCCCTGATGCGACACTCGATCTTATCATTGGAAAACCAATACAAATCATAGAACTCAAAAAATCAAAACCTAAAAAAAATACCAATTCAGTTTTGGTTGCTAAAAATTTGAATGAAGGGTTTGTTATTTTACGTACTTTTGTCCCTTCTTCCCTTGCGGGAAAAGAAAGTGAAGCTTTCCTTTCATCTGCGACCTGCCGTATATTTTATGAATAAAAACCGACTAACCTCTCATTTGTACAACACCTTACTTTCTATACAAAATACATGAAGCCTATCAAAATGGTTATCTTTTTTCTCTATTAATTGAATATTCAAATTTATCTGATTATAAATCCCTCAATTTTTTATTGAGATATAATGAAATCTCTATTGCACATCATCATATCCTATTTGATACGCATTATCTGACAGAAAAAACTCCCCGCAATCAGAAGAGAAAAATCAAGAGTAAAGCTCTAAAAAATATGCTGCTAACAATTGTAAAACTTGTTATTTGAGTTTATTTCTTTTTATTTACAAACATTCCCATAAAATTCGCATCAATAACATGATAAACTATAGAAGAAATACTGTTTACCTTCAATGAAGTGCCAAAACAATCGCTGGAAACTTATAAGACATTACGCATCCTTGACCTCAAAAATAAGTGCTTTATTTTTGTTTTATGAGCATAAGCTTTTTGTAAGATAGCACTCTGAAAAAACTTGGCTTATAGTTTACAATTGAGGGGAAAAACTTCATGAAGAAGAGATATGTTCGGTTCGTTTCAAGAGCAGCAGTATGGTCCCCTCGATTTGGTGGATTGTCGTTCTTTATTTTATTATTTTCAGTCATTTTACAACGTTTTTCCGTCATTAACATAAGCGACTTCATAATTTTGATAGGTATCTCTACTGGCTGTGTAATTATTTCTCTTTTTCTGGCTATTAAAGCACTTCATAGTTTATGGTTATATGGTGCTCTAGGGGGAATGAAAGCTTTAAAAGGGATCGTTTATTCACTCATAACTGCGACACCATTGATGCTCTTTTTTGGACTTTGGTTTACCTTACCGGCTCTTTACGATATTTCTACCGATACACAAAGCCCGCCGGCTTTTTTTCGCACAATACGTCCCAGCGATGCTTTACCGCTCAAAAGTGTTTTGACTGAACAAGCAGCAATACAGATGTCACAATGGCCAGAAATATCGGGGCGCCGTTAT
The DNA here is from genome assembly GCF_042196885.1 of Bartonella sp. AA86SXKL. Lineage (NCBI taxonomy): Bacteria > Pseudomonadati > Pseudomonadota > Alphaproteobacteria > Hyphomicrobiales > Bartonellaceae > Bartonella > Bartonella sp. AA86SXKL. Next base: position 215,339 of record NZ_JBHIRE010000002.1, read on the forward strand.
GATGGCTCACCTGACCGTATTCGCGAATCCGTTCTTAATGTTTTAGCTGCGTATGATTGGCCTGTTGTAGCACAACGAGAATTCAAAGGCGAAGAAAATGAAATTTATATCGAAACGAGAGCAAAAACTTTTTATCTTGGCTTTATTTTAGATATTGTTATTCGTTTAACTGATGAAGGGGATACAACTTTTGTTGATATGCGTTCTGCTTCTCGTTATTTGCCAAGAGATTTGGGGACAAATGCTGCTTTTATTATCGATTTTATGGATGCACTTGATACAGAAATCGCCTCACTTCCTCTTTCTGAAGATAATGAGTAGAGGTTAGAAGTATAGTAAGTTACATTTACTAAATTAGCTTATTTCAAAAATAAATTTTGAGACGTGCAGAAACGCACAAAACATTTATCGTCTCTCGACGGCCATAAGCATTACTGACAAGTTCTTTAAACACCCAAAAGCAACTTATAGACTCTTTTTAGCGCGTGACATATAGATAAAATATTTGAATTTGAATTCAAATTCTAAACTTAAATACTATAATTGATTTTACATATATTTTTTATGCTCAGAAATCTCATCATAAAAGTAGGAAAGAAGACTTCTCTAATAAGGAAATTAAGCATTTCTTACAGGCTTATTTTTCCAATGAAAATAGAAAAATATATCTTCATCAAGAAAGATGAAATACATTTATCATAAAATATGATGCATATGTAATATAGTTACAGAAAAAAATAAACAATAAAATACACATAAATTCATCTGTATTTTACAATAAATGATTATTTCAATTTTATAAAGAAATTTCATAATAATAAAAAAAATATATATTATTACAAATAATAGAAACTTATTTAAATGAAAATAATTTTTTATCAAACATAACTTAAATATAAATACTAATATCTAATATATTTAAACGCAACATAAATAAAACAAAACGCCAAAAATAACAAAAAGAACCCACTAAATGTCTTAATTGCTTCCTTTATACTATTTTTCCAACTGTCACCACTGTATCTATAAATTAATGAAAATGAAAATATAAAAATAAATATTGAAAATAAAATATCAAAAACATTATTATATAAAGATAATAAATAATCATTTTTCATATAAATAACGTATACAAATAAAAACTGTTATAGAAAGTAATATAACAAATATAATGAACAAAAATGTGCTTAACAACATTTTTTTCACAATTTCTTTGTTACTATAACCTTTAAATTTATACCGTAAAAACATTGTATAGAAAAATATAAAGAAAGCACATGCAGAAGATAATAATTCTGCAATAATACGAATAATATCACTCATAAAAAAATCCAAATTAAATATATATAAAAACAATAAACATTAATATATATTATATCATACAAAAGTTAATAAAGTAAAATAATATAAAAATAAAATTTCCAAATTAATCTATAATTATAAATTAATAATGAATAATCATTGTTCATAGAAATAACGTATATAAATAAAAAATATTATAGAAAATAATATAACGAACAAAAATATTCTTAACAAAATTTTTTTCCAAACTTCCTTTTTACTATAACCTTTAGATTTATAATATGAAAACAATGTATAGAAAAATATAAATAAAGCACCTATAGAAAATAATAATTCTACAATAATACTAATAATCTCATTCATAAAAAAAATCCAAATTAAATATATAATTTTGTAAAATTATGCACCTAAACCTTCCTGTCAAGTTTGTAGACACATAATTATGCCTACAAGCTTGTTCATTTTAGAAATATCTGCTGATTTTTATATTAGCGATAACATCCATAGGCTGTATTTCCTATACCTGTGGCAAATCCTACTCCAGAGCCAACTCTTCCTCCTAACCATAAACCTTCCACAGCGCCTATTGGTCCTCCAGTTACCCCCCCCATAACTCCACCAATTACCACTCCCATATCATGTCCCCTATGTCCCATTGAAAATCCTGCAGAGAGATAATCTCCAACAGTACACCCAGGTCGTGATCCACTGCTTGAAAAATTCATTGATGAAATATTTGACCACGTATTAGAAACATGAGACCAACCATTAGAAAAACTAGAACCAAATGAACGAAACATATAAAACCTCTTTAATTATTGTTAAAAATAACTGTATCACAAAGATACAGTGGAAAATTCATTATTATTCATTTTAGCAAATATCAAATATAATTTGTATAAATAACAATAAAAATACTGTATAAATAAAATATACATTTTGTTTGTATTGCATACATACAAAATGTATATTTTGTATAAATATAATACTATTTACAATACTGTTTAAATATGCGACATCCATCGCTCTTTCTCTTAAACAAAATCATAAATTCAAATGAGTCATTCACAAGAAAAACCTGTATCATTCTCTTGGTTTACAAGAACAACAAAGAAATATATTTATTATGTCATCGAACTCAGTTGCGTTGCTGTTGTTTTGCGCTTACTTGGCTTGGTGAATCCTTTTATTTTTCAAGCGATTATCGACCGTATTCTCCCTTTTCAACGTATTGAAAGTCTCTATGCTATCGTTGTCTTGATGGTTGCTATTATGCTGTTTAGCACGGCTCTTAGCACTCTATCAGGTTACCTAGGCGCTTATTTAGCCAATCGGCTTACATTAGAATTTGGGCGGCGCATTTACAGCCATCTGTTAAGTCTTTCCTTGCCTGTCTTACGCACTTGGCAAGTGGGAGAACTATTCACGCGAATCGGAGAGGTTGATACAATTCGCGGTTTTCTAACAGGAACCATCGCCACAACTGTGCTAAATGTTCTGTTCGCAATCATTTATCTTGCGGCACTCTTTTCCATTAGTCCGAAACTGACCTTCATTGTCCTTATCATTTTACCTTTACAAATGGGTTCTTTAGCGTTGGTCGGTCCCTTCTTGCGCCGCCAATTACGCCGTTCTTTCACTCTGCAAGCTGTCCATAAATCGCGCCTTATTGAAAGTTTTACCAATCTTGAAGCCATTAAAGCACATGTAAAAGAATCTGCTCATACGATACGCATGCAAGAAACTTTAGCTCGTAGTTTAGATCAAAGCCTTACAACCAG